>CAYUBV010000031.1:8631-17046 GCA_964443035.1 uncultured Tangfeifania sp. | reverse complement strand
TATCAATTGAATCAAATGATTTGATTTCGGAAAGGCCTTTTTTGGCCAATACCATAGTAATAGCAGCAGTCAGGGTAGTTTTACCGTGGTCAACGTGGCCAATTGTGCCAATATTGACATGGTCCTTATCCCTTTTAAATGTTTCTTTAGCCATAACTCCAAAATTTTAATTATTATCTAAATTAATTGAGCCGAAGACGAGAATTGAACTCGTGACCTCATCCTTACCAAGGATGCGCTCTACCCCTGAGCTACTCCGGCCAAACACACAAAAAGACAGGAGTTAAAAGCAATTATTTACTTAAAACTCCAATCTCATTTTTTGAGCGGGAGACGGGATTCAAACCCGCGACCCTTAGCTTGGAAGGCTAATGCTCTATCGACTGAGCTACTCCCGCTTATATGCATCCCGGCAAAAACGCGGTGCAAAATTACAAAATTTTATCAAAAAACAACCGACAAAAATAGCTCGCCGGGAAAAAAAGCAATTCAACATTTCCATGCCACAGGTTTCAAATCAATTTTACTGATGCTAATTTCATTAAAACCATCAAACTACTTTAATTTCAGATGTTTCTGGAACGCCCCTAAAAAGGGTGTGCAAATGTAAAAATATTATTTTAAAAATCTAAAGACTTTCAGCAAAAATTTAATATTATTTGTTTTTAAGCTTTTCCTTGTATTTAGTAAGCTGTTTACGTATTGCATCAACGGCCAAATCAGTGGCTTCTTCAAATGTATCGGCTTGTTTCTTGGCAAATAAATAGCCATTGAGCGGTATCGAAAGTTTGATTTCAGCAATCTTATTTCTTGCGGCTTCGGGTTTCAGTACTTTCAATGTTACTTCAGCATTAATAATACCATCGAAGAAGGTATCAAGTTTTCCCACTTTTTTATTGACGAAATCTACCAGTTTCTGGTCGGTAGAAAAATGCACTGAATTAATTAATATTTCCATAGTAACACTTTTTTAGCCCCTTGGATGGGCTTGTTTGTAAATATCATGTAATTTTTCGAATGTGGTGTGCGTGTAAACCTCGGTGGCAGCAAGGTTGGCATGGCCGAGTAACTCTTTTACAGCATTCAGGTCGGCTCCTTTATTCAAAAGATGGGTAGCATAAGAATGCCGCAAAACATGAGGGCTTTTCTGCTCCAGCGATGTCACATTTTCAAGGTTTCTTTTTACCACTCTGTAAATTAACTTTTCGTAAACAGGTTTTCCTTTTTCAGTTACCAGCAAAATTCCGGGGAAATGTCCAATTTCGCTGTTTCTAATATCAAGGTATTGGAACAACAAATTGTTCACTTCCCTGGGGTAAGGAATGATTCGTTCTTTTTGCCTTTTCCCTAAAACTTTTATCAGGTAACTGTTTGTATCGAAATCTGTCTCCTTTAAACGCAGGAGTTCAGCCAGCCGAATACCTGTGGCATAAAGCAGCGCAACAATCAGTTTGTCCCTGGTTCCTTTAAAATCATCGGCAAAAAAGCCGCCATCGAGCAGGTAGTGCAAGTTTTTTTCCTCTACAAAATTGGGCAATTTTTTCCTGATTTTTGGCAGGGGCAGGTTTACCGCCGGGTTGGAATCAGCAATATTTTCTTTCATCAGATAACGAAAGAAGGCTTTAACCGTTGAAACTTTCCTGTTAACCGACCGCGGACTGAGTTGCTGTTCCATCAGGCTTACAATCCAGCTTCTTACAAACTTTGAATCTACCCCGTTAACATTAAATTCCCCGACCATTTCGATGCAGTACTGCATAAATTGATCGAGGTCTTTTTTGTAAGCTAACACCGTATGGGAAGAGTTCCTCTTCTCATACCTTAAATAGTTGATAAACGATTCCTGATAGTTCATTTACTTTCTGGCCTGTAAAAATCAGGAACCACTAATAAACTTAGTCTTCCTGACGTTGCAACTTCTCTATGTAAGCAGCTTTCTTAACTTCTTCCCTTCTCTTCACCGAAGGTTTTGTGAACTTCTGACGGTCACGCAATTCTTTAATTACTCCCGTCTTTTCAAATTTACGCTTAAACCTTTTTAAGGCTCTTTCTATATTTTCGCCTTCTTTTACCGGAATTACAATCATTTTATATTCGGTTTTTAAATTGAGGCGCAAATTTAGAAATTATTCCTACTATTTCAAATTTAAAAGAAAAAAATAATAATTCCTACCCGGAATATCGATTTAATCTTTTTTAACGGCAGGTCAGATAAGGCGTAAGTTGCTTAACTTTTTCAGCATCAACAAGTCCGGCATCCTCAAATTCTTTAAGCGTACGAAAGGATCCATTTTTATTACGGTAACCGAGAATTGTTTCCACTTCTTCTTTTTCAATATAAGGATGCCTCAACAATTCACCATACCCGGCAAAGTTTAGCCTGATTGGCAAAATATGTTCCGGATCGGCTGAAAGATTCTGATAGATATCGTAGTAAGTTTCTTCAGGAAAATTATAAACTTCGAGTAACTGCTCAACCGAACAATACCCTCCCAGCAATTGCCGGTACTTAATAATACGGCCTGCAAATACACTTCCTATTCCGGGCAGCTTTATTAAATCGAGTGAATCGGCAGTATTTAATTCAATACTGATTTCCGGTCCGGTAACTTTTTTCTCCGGTTCATTTGCAGCAATTTGCTTTATAGAATCAATCAGAATGTTGTTTTTTATGAGCAAAAAGAAAGCTGAATCAATCCCGTAAATTTTCAGCAAATCAGCAGGTTTTGAAAAAGATGCTCCGCTTTGCCTGTATTTTAAAAGATTTGAAGCCTGGAATTCATTAAATCCAAATTCCGACAATTGCACCGAATCAGCTTTGTTTGGATCTAAAACACCGGAAATTTGGATTGAAGCCGGTTTTGGATCGTCCGGTTCATTCCTGGCACTCCGTCTGTCTTTAATTTCCGGCTCAGGAATAATAATGTATTTTTCAACAGCAGCAAAAATGCTATCGGTCATTCCGTAAATTTTCCGTACATCTTCCGGGTTATCGAATTTTCCTCCGGCTTTCCGGTAATTCAAAATGTTGTTTTTTACGAAGCGGGGCAGCAGCAGTGAATCGATTCGTTCTTCAGAAATTGTATTCGGATTAAAACTGAAAAGGGAGTTCTGACTGGTCGGAGCATTTGTTTCCTGCTCCCATTCTTGCAATGCTTTTTTAAATTCCGAGAAGTCGGAATCTGCTTTAAGCTGAAAACTGTCAACAACAAATACCAATAAAATTACCAGAAAGATAAGAATTGCGAGTGCAATAATTCCTCTCCGGTCTTTTTTCGAAAAGTGAAAATATTCTTTCAATAACTGCCTGAAGGACTTTTCCATTCTTCAATGCGCTGTTGAGACCTAACGAATTTAATGCTTTTCTTCCTGAAATACAAGAAAAACAGCAACACGAAAAAAAATTAAAACCCCGGGTTAATTGAGTTTTATCAGCCCTACGCGCTGCAGAAAAATAAAGGCAATGGCCAGCGGCGCAATAAATTTAATGATAAACATGTATAGCGGAACGTAAGCCGCTTTCAGTTCTCCGTTATTCGACAACTCCCTTTTTGCTTCCTTTTTACCGAGGTACCAGGCCACAAAAAGCACGATGAACAAACCGCCCAACGGAAGAAGAATGTTGGCAGAAGTAAAATCGAGCAGATCGAACACGGTTGATCCAAATATTTTTACATCGGCCATAGAACTGAATGACAATACGCACATAATTCCAAGGATGGAAACGGAAACAGTTGCCAGCCACGTAGCATATTTTCTTTTCAGTTTTAATTCTTCAACAAAAAATGCCACAATAACTTCCAAAACTGAAATGGTGGAGGTTAGTGCAGCCACTCCAAGCAAAATAAAAAACATGAGGGAAAAGATATATCCGCCGGGCATCTGCTGGAATATATTGGGAAGGGTAATATACACCAACCCTGCTCCTTCATTCGGATTTATATTAAATGCAAAAACCGCCGGAAATATTGCCAGGCCTGCCAGAATGGCTATAAAAGTATCGGCAAAAGCAACCGAAAATGCAATAGACCCCAGGTTATCTTTTTTCTGAATGTAAGACCCGTAAGTAATCAGAGTACCCATACCGATACTCAACGAGAAAAACGCCTGCCCCAAAGCTTCAAGAACAGTTGAGGTGGTAATTTTACTGAAGTCGGGTTTAAACAGGAAGTTAATTCCTTCTGCAGCTCCCGGCAAAGTTACCGATCGAATAACCAGTGCAAAGAGCAAAATCAACAACACCGGCATTAAAATTTTAGTGTATTTTTCAATGCCTTTTTGTACACCGGCCATAATAATAAAGGCGGTTAGTGCCATAAATACAAAAAACCAGATTAGCGGACGCCAGGTGCTCCCGGTAAAAGAACTAAACATTGTGTTAAGTTCGCCGGACGACTTCCCGGCAAAGCCGTTAATTACCGACTGATAAATGTATTCGAGTGTCCAGCCGGCCACTGCCGAATAAAATGCCAGAATCATAAAAGCTGCAACCACTCCCATTAACCCGACAAGATACCACGGACGATTGGGTGCGAGTTTTTTAAAGGAACCGTAAGCATTTTTTTGAGCGCTTCGGCCAATAGCAAATTCCGACAGCATCACCGGAATTCCAATAGCTACAATAAACCCAAGATAAATAATCAGAAAAGCAGCGCCGCCATTTTCGCCGGCAACATAAGGAAACCGCCAAATATTGCCTAAGCCGATAGCCGAGCCGGCAGTTGCTGCAATTACCCCGAATTTTGAACCAAAAGAATCACGATTTGCGGAAGGTACACCAGACATTTTACAGTGAGTATTAAATTAATTTTTATACCAATGATTTCGTTATAGGTAAAAACCAAATCGGGGGCTAAAAATGCAAAAAAATAATTCAACCGGAAAGTGGAATGTAAGAAAAGTAGTGATTTTTCAGAAAGGATAACCGATGGCAAAAGAGAGGTTAAAATCGTCGCCGGTATAAGATCTGTTTCCAATGATCCATCCGTTTCCGAGCTGCTGCGACGGAACACGGAGTTTCATCCCCGCATCGAGCCGGAAAATGAAATAATTAAAATCGAGCCGGACACCAGCACCGGTACCCAAAGCAATTTGTTTGTAAAATTCATTGAATTTAAATAACGCCCCGGGCCGGTTGTCTTTTTTATTGATGGCCCAAATATTTCCGGCATCGAGAAACAAGGCAGCTTCGAGAAAACTAATCAGGTGAAAACGGTATTCCAGGTTGGCTTCGAGTTTAATATCGGCCGACTGGTTGGGATATGTGTCGGCAGGCGCCCGGTAAGTTCCCGGCCCCAGCGAGCGAACCTGCCAGGCCCTGATTCCATTGGCGCCGCCGGTAAAATATTTTTTTTCAAAAGGCAATACATCAAAATTTCCGTAAGGCAGCCCCACACCCAAAAAAGCACGTCCCACCAGAGCATTGTAGCGATCAATAATGTAGCCGTACCTGAATTCGATGTCGGATTTTACATACTGCGCAAAACGGGTATTAAAAAACCGGTAATATTCTAAAGTCCCCAATCCAACCGTATCAGCCGACTGAAATTTAGTTTTATTCATTGCACGTGCAAACAGGTCGAGCACATTCCCTGCCGATTCGATATTAAAACGCATGTACGAATAATTACTCCGGGTTTCAATTTCCTGTGTATTGTATACCAGCGAATAATTCATGGCCAGAATGAGGTGGTCGGTAAAACTGCTTTTTATGTATAAATCTTTAATAAAATCGATGAATCCCGGGTCGAACTGGTAAAGGTTTACCATATTGAAATCGATGAAATTCCAGTTGTGGGTCAGTTCTTCGGAAGTCATCCAGTTGTATCCGGCCCTGAGGTTTGAGATTGTACGGGTGTATTCCGGCCGACGCTGAAAATTGTATCCCAGTGTAAAAACAGTTTTAGGCAAAAAGTTGCGAAAAGCATTTATCGCTTGTCCCGGGCCAATCAACTTCGGAATGGTAAGGCTCGATTCCACTCCCAGTTCCCGCGTGTTGAAATATTCTGTGTTCTCTTTCACAACTCTTTGCTGGCGTTCAACAGCTCCTTTAAAATTCACCTGCAAAATTTCAGCTCCCCTTAAAAGGTTCCTGTGTCGGTAATTAACATTTCCGGCGACACCTAAATTGCCCGAAGTATTTGTGCCTTCCAAATCGAATGAAACGGCCTGTTTACTCATTGGGGCAACCCTGATATGAAAATCGAGCAAATTGGTATCCTTTAAAGCAGAAGGTTTTTCAAACTGGATATCGATAAACCTGAACTGGCGCAACCGGTTAAACGCATTAAAAGTGTTTCTGGCATCGCTTAATTTGTACAAATCGCCATTTTGCATCTGCAGCAAATTTTCAAAAAGCGACGGACGATAAGTTATTTGCTGACTTTGGTACAAAATATTGTTGCCCCACCTTACCGTATCGGCAAAATCTCTGTCAGGTTCAAGCTCGGAAGTTACCGGCGCAGCCCCCGGCAACACAGAAATGTAAAAATTATTCAAGTAGTGCGGTTCATAATTCCGGGCTGTATCCCGGCCAGGTGTTCTTCCAACATAAAGGTCAAGCACTATCTCTTTTTCATGCCTGGAACTGTCGGCAATGTAACTTACATCGTCTTTATTGAAATAAAAATATCCGTTATTCCGGAAAAGTTTTACGATGTTTTCGCGTTGCTGTTCAAGCAAATTAAAATCGAACGGAGTTCCCGGTCTGATAAATGTTTTTACTGAATCGGACTGAAAAAGTGAGTCGAGCCCTGTATCTGAAATATGATAATCAATATCGTGAACCTGATATTGCTCGCCGGTGGATATAAGGTAGTTTACATTTGCCTTTTGATTTTTTTCTTTCAGCTTCACCTCGCTATCAACATTTGCCCTGAAATAACCATGGTTATTTAAATAACGCTTAAGCCGGTCTTCAGATGTCTGGGTGAGCACCGGATCGTAAATAACAGGCGGTTCGCCAATTCGTTTGAGCCAACTTTCGCTCTTTTCTTTCGACGATAAGTTGTAGAGCCAAAGATAAAATTTAGCAAATCCAAGAATTTTATAATTCTCCTTCTGACGGATATGCGATTTAGCTTCTGTCTTGCTTATTTTAGAATTATCGACCTCTAAATTAACTTTATTAAGCAGGTACCTGTTCTCCGGAACATATTTCACAGGAGAACACGAGAAAAATAAAACTGTCGTAAAAACGACAATCAATTTTGCATGGCTGTTTATTTTAAATACTTTCCGCTTGCTCAAGATCGTTTTCTTATTTCCTGCAAAAATAATGAAGTGTTTTATATGGAAACAGTAACTTTAACACAATTATTTTATAGGGTTAAACTTTATACATGATTAGTAAAAATACAATAAAACTTATAAAATCGCTTGCCCAAAAAAAATACCGGCACAAACATCGCCTTTTTTTAGTAGAAGGAGATAAAAATGTGATAGAAACGTTGCAATCTGGAATAAATGTTGAACAACTTTTTGCAACTGACGAATTTATTCAGAATAACCGGAGATTAATTGAAACTGCAAAAAGAACGGAGCAGGCGACTTCCGATGAAATAAAAAAAGCCAGTTTACTGAAAACCCCTCAAAATTGCCTGGCCCTTTGCACCCTGCCCGATGTTGAAGATTTGCCTGAAAAACCGGATGATTTTTCATTTTACCTCGACGGAGTCAGGGACCCCGGAAACTTAGGCACCATTATCCGCACCTGCGACTGGTTTGGGATTAGCCAACTGTTTTGCTCCGGGGATACAGTCGATATTTTCAACCCGAAAGTCATTCAGGCCACAATGGGTTCGTTTTGCCGGGTTAAAATATTTTATGCCCAATTTGAAAAGGTGGAAGAGATGGCCAGCTTATCGGGCATGCAGGTTTTGGGAACATTTATGGATGGAGAGAACATTTACCAAAGCCAACTCCCCGAAAAAGCACTTGTTGTATTGGGTAACGAAGGAAGTGGCATCCGAAAAGAGATTGAAAACACAACAACTCAAAAAATCAGTATCCCGCGATTTACCAGTAATAATAACAAACCTGAATCGCTGAATGTAGCCGTTTCGGCAGCAATTATTTGTTCTGAATTCAAAAGAAAATCAATAACCTGATTTGCTATTCAAAATGAAAACAAAGGGTAAAAATGTTTGATCGCAGGCTTTTAATTGCCTGCGAATAATATTGCCGCTGATTGGGCCCGGGGGTTGGCCCGAGTTGATTATTCAGTCCAAAACTGAATTTCGCCTCGACAGAAAACCTGAAAAATGTAAAGTAGTGGTCCCATCCGGCTCCAACTTCGGCATAAAATCCGCCGTTGGTCAGCTTTACCAAATCATCTTTTCCGGTGCGTGAAATATCCTGGCGGTAGGCAGGTCCAAAAATAATGTAAGGCCGATCGTTGTTAATCCTCCGTGCTTT
>CAYUBV010000031.1:0-8531 GCA_964443035.1 uncultured Tangfeifania sp. | reverse complement strand
TACGGCTAAATCCATGGTATTTAACCCAAGCGTAAAACCAAAATGAATCAACTTATCATCGAAAGTGGTCATGTGGTTCACCTTTTGCTTTTGAGCAAAAGCTCCCACAGTCGCGAGCATAACTATTATGAAAGCTAAATTTCTTTTCACGTTGATAGATCAATTCATTTTATTCTCAAACAAATAAAGTGATTATTTATTGTATTACCACTCAAATTTCAGGCTTTTGGGCTTCATAAACCGATGCTATTCCAAAAGTCTGTGGCAGCCATCTGCATTTTTCGAACCCGGTTTTTTCCAAAACGGAAATAAATGCTGCGCCATCGGGGAACACTTTAACAGACTCGGGTAAATAAGTGTAGGCACGGCTGTCTTTTGAAACCATCCGGCCAAGCAAAGGCAAAATTCGGTTGAAATAAAAGAAGTAAAGCTGCCGGAAAGGTGCTTTGCGGGGTTGCGAAAATTCAAGAACAATAAACGCCCCGCCGGGTTTTAAAACCCGGTTAATTTCGGAAAGTCCTTTTTCAAGGTTTTCGAAATTACGAACGCCAAATGCTACAATTGCTGCATCAAAAGTTCCGGTATCGAACGGAAGATTTTCAGAATCGGCCTTTTGCAATTCAATAATGTGATCCAATCCTTTATCTTTCAGCTTTTTCCGCCCGACATTCAGCATTCCTTCCGATAAATCGATGCCCGTAATCTTTTCAGGATTCAGTTTATTGGCAGCAATTGCAAAATCGCCTGTTCCGGTTGCGATATCGAGTATTTTTTTGGGACGATGGGGACGGAGCAGTTTAATGGCTTTTTTCCGCCAGATTTTATCGATATTCAAAGAAAGCAGGTGGTTCAAAAAATCATACCGGCGGGAAATCTGGTCAAACATTTCTTCCACCTGATCTTTTTTACTTTTCCCGGAATTTTTATAAGGAACAACTGCCATTTACCTGATTAATGAAAGGAGTGCTTTTTTGATATGCAAACCCCGATTATAAGCCCGAAGACATTTTATCGATATATCCCAGTGATTTATCGTCGATGCGTATTTCGCCTTTTGTAACGTGCCCGATTGTAAAAAACGGGATGTTTAGTTCATACAATGCATCTACAAAATCATCCTCATTGCCAGGCTCCACTTCTACACAAACCCGTCCCATGGCTTCGCCAAACATAAAAGAATCAATCCGTGTTTCGGCGGCGGTTGTAATATCAAATCCAAGTTCATTGGGAATAGCAGCGCGCAACAAGGTAAAAAACAAACCGCCTTTTCCAACAGGACTGGCACTTTGAATTAAATCCAGCTTTTGCAAGTGATTGAGCGCTTCCTGCACCTTCATTTCATCGTTAATATCGAACCGGGGAAGTGGTGAATCGGCTATGCCATGGTAAAACTCCAGGTACTCCGAGGAGCCGATATCATCGACCATGCGCCCGATTAAAAATATGTTGTTTCCTTTTTTCTTGAAAGCATGGGTGGTCAGTTTCTCCTTATTCTCGAGCATGCCAATCATGCTGACAATAATAGTTGGCGGCACCGGTCCATGACCGGAAAAATGATCGAACCTGATTTTGCGGTCAGAAATTTTAAGGTTGAATTTTTGAGCAGCGTTTTCCAGGCCTTTTTTTGCACCCGATGCGATGTTTTGCCCGTTTGGATCAGCAAAGTTAATATGGTACAAAAAAGCACTGATCGCAATGGGTTTCACTCCCATGCAAAGCATTTTTCGGGCAGCTCTCGAAACCAGAATTTCAGTTCCTTTTTTCGGATTGTTTTCCAAATGGTGGTGGAATGCGTGGGTGCTCATTGCCAGGCTCGAACCTGTTGAATCAAGGTCAAACAAACCCATTTCATCGTTGTCCCCTTCTCCAATCGAATCGGGCGAAATGGCCATTTCACCAAAATCATTAAAGTAATTAATGCTCGAAAGATTGGGGTTCACCATCAGCGAAAATATAATATTTTCTATGTTTTCCGGTTCAGGAATGGAGTTAATGGAAAATTCCGTTTCCTGGTTGATTATTTCATTCATAAAGCCTGCTTTATCATGTAAAAATTGAAATAACAAAGTTAATTAAGTACCTGATTTATCCATACGTTTTAATGTTTTTTTTAACTTCGGGAATTATTATTTCCGGCTTCGCAAAAAGACCATTTCCCTAACTATCAAATGCATGCAAATTAACATTCCCGGTAGCCGGGAAATAAAAATTACAAAAATTACAATTCAGAAACCGATGATTAATTAAGAGTTCTAAAAGATGAAAAAAACAGCATTAATTACCGGGGCAACAGCCGGAATTGGAGAAGCAACCGCCCGGCTTCTTGCCAAAAATAATTTCAACCTCATTGTTACAGGACGGAGAAAAGAACGGTTGGAAGCCTTGAAAAAAAGCATTTTAAGCGATTCTGACGCAGAAGTGTACATCCTGAATTTTGACATCAGGAATCAGGAGGAAACCGAAAATGCTGTAAAAAATTTACCTGCTGAATGGCAAAAGATTGATGTGCTGATAAACAATGCCGGGCTGGCTGTGGGATTAAGTACTGTTGCCGGCGGGGTTTTAGACGACTGGGAACGAATGATAGACACCAACATAAAAGGTGTGCTGTACATTTCGCGCTTAGTTTCACAAACAATGATTAAAAACGGGTCAGGCCACATTGTAAACATTTCATCGATTGCCGGAAAAGAGACCTACCCGATGGGAAATGTGTACTGCGCAACCAAACATGCCGTTCAATCACTTACAAAAGGTATGCGTATCGATTTTCTGAAACACGGCATTAAAGTAAGCTCGGTTTGCCCGGGCGCCGTCGACACAGAGTTTTCGGTTGTCAGGTTTAAAGGCGACGAAAAACAAGCTCAAAAAGTGTACGATGGCATTACCCCGCTTTATGCCGGCGATGTTGCCGAAGCCATCCTTTTTGTGGTTACGCGACCAGCGCATGTAAACATCGACGATATTTTGGTAATGCCAACCGACCAGGCTTTTTCACGCGATTTCAACCGAAAGTAACATTACTTGAAAATTGTATTAAATTTGTTAGCCAGAACAATTAAAAATGCCGGAAGCAATAGTAATAACACCAGTTAAAAATTCGCCCGAAACAACGAGGCAAACCATCGAAGCCATTTGTCAGTCGGAAGCTGATTTTGAATATTATGTATACAATGATTTCAGCGAGAATCACACCAGGAACCTGCTGGAAGAACTTAGCGGAAAATACGGCTTTACCCTGATTCACCTGGAAGATATTACAACCAATCCATCGCCCAATTACAAGCTGGTGCTGGAAATGGCGCAAAAAACAGCGCTCGAAAAAAAGCTGCCACTCATCATTATTGAATCGGATGTAATTGTAAAGCCCGATAAAATCCAAACGCTTATCAACCTCAATAAAGAAAAAAAGAACCCCGGACTTATTGGCGCCATTACGGTGGATAGAAACGGCAAATACAATTTCCCGTATAGTTTTGAAAAGCTAAAAAACAGCAAAACAATTAAAACATCGCACAGCCTGAGTTTTTGTTGCACGTTGCTTTCTGCCGAATTTCTAAATAGTTTTGATTTTAAAGATTTGTCACAAAAAAAGGATTGGTTCGATGTTTCAATAAGCCGTCAGGCCAAAAAAGCGGGGTTCAGTAATTACCTGGCAAAAGGAGTGCGGGTACTGCATCTCCCCCACTCCAGCCGCCCGTGGAAAAACCTGAAATACAGCAATCCGCTGCTTTATTACTACCGGAAGCTCGTTCAAAAAAAAGACCGCATTTGAATGGAAAAAGGGAAGTTATATCATTTGCTTAAAATATCAGGCCACGTTTTGTTCTGGCTGGCAAGTATCGCGTTAATGCTCTTCTTTTTTTATTTCAATGAACAAAGGGTCCATTTTGATTTACAAGTGATTATTAAGGCGCTGATTGCGAACCTGGGTTTTGCAATGGGTGTTTACGTTAATTTGTATGTATTAATTCCCCGTTATTTGAAAAAAAAGCAATATGTGTTTTATGTGTTTTGGCTGGTAATTTTGCTGAGCGCCTCAAGCATAACCATACAGTTGCTGTTTATTTATCCGCTCAGAAATGTGCTGGAATTTAACGACGATTTAAAATCATTTGACCCGAACCTGCATTCAGCCTACTTTTTTGCTACACTGATTTACGTGGCACTAACTTCATTTCTGAAATTTATTAAAGAATGGCTCGAAATGCAGGATCTGAATTTAAAACTCGCCCGCATTGAACAACAAAAACTGGAAGCCGAGTTAAAAACATTGAAAGGACAGCTAAATCCGCATTTTCTGTTTAATTCTCTCAACAATATATATTCGCTTGCACTGGTTCAGTCTGAAAAAGTGCCCGGTTTAATTCTTCGTCTTTCTGATTTAATGCGGCACATCATATACGATTCAAGGGAAAAATACATTTCGCTCGATAAAGAAATTGAGTTTGTAAACAATTTTATCGCGCTGCAAAAAATAAGAACACCCGATCATGTTAATATAAACTACGAAATAAACGGGGAAATTCCGCCGGCAAAGATTGCACCGCTGCTTTTCGAACCGTTTATTGACAACGCCTTTAAGCATGGCTTGCCCGGAAATGAAAAACAGGATTACATCGATATTCATTTCGATTTTAATAAACCGGGAGAACTCAGGTTCCACATCGAAAACAATTTCGACAAATCAGAAAAAACTGCAAAAAAACATGGCGGAATAGGTGTCAGTAACGTAAAACGAAGGCTCAGGCACCTTTACAGCCAAAAAGATTATTCACTGGATATTTCAGTTCAAAACACTGTTTACTCAGTAACCCTTCAACTTAAACTCATTTAAAATGAAACTAAAAGCTATAATTGTCGACGACGAGCCGCTGGCTCAAAATGTGATTGAACAGTATGCATTGAAAATACCGGAGCTTGAAATTACAGAGAAATGCAATGATGCAATTTGTGCGCATAAAACATTGCAGGAAAAACAGGTTGACCTGATTTTTCTGGATATAAATATGCCCAAACTTTCAGGAATTTCGTTCCTTAAAAATTTGAAAAATGCGCCGCTGGTAATCTTTACAACCGCTTATTCCGATTATGCACTTGATGGCTATGAGCTGAATGCTATTGATTATCTGAAAAAGCCCTTCTCATTTGAAAGATTTAGCAAGGCGTTTTTCAAGGCACAGGAATTATTTATGCTGAAACACAAATCAGCACAAAGCATTTTAAATGAAGAAACAAGTGAATTTATCTTCATAAAATCAAATAAGAAGTCATACAAAGTAAAATTTTCAGAGATATTCTACATTGAAGGTTTGGGCGATTATATTCAAATTCATTTGCAGAATGATAAAATAGTTACCAACCTGTCGATGAAAAAGATTTTTGATTTACTTCCTGATAATCAGTTTTACAGGATTCACAAGTCATTTATTATTTCGATTGACAAAATTGATCTTGTGGAAGGAAACATGGTTAAGATAAATAATAAGCGGCTTCCGGTTGGAAACAGTTACCGGCCGGATTTCCTGAAGTTCATCAATTCTAATCTGGCAGATTAACCGCCCGGTTTACAGAAATCCCTGCTCTTTCAAAACTTCCAGCATCTTTTCGGAGAAAAACAAATTGTCTTTTTCTTTATACCGAACATCTGTGAATACCTGTGCCAGCGTCTTCTTGTCATTTTCCTTAACAAACTGCCTCGATGATTCGAGGCTTTCCTTGTATGCGTATAACTCCTTTATTTGAGCCTCAGAATAGTCCTCGTATTTTTCGTGATGGATGACTCCCTTTAACGGCAATCTGTCGGTTAAACCCGGGTTTTCATTCGGATAACCCAGCGCCACGGTGGTAACCGGGTAAGTGAGTCTTGGAAGCTCCAGTGTTTTAATGATTTCGCGGGCATTGTAGGTTGTAGTTCCGAGGTAACAAATTCCCAAGTCATTATTCTCGGCAGCAACACACACATTCTGGGCAACCAGCAGCGCATCGATGGCTGCAGTAAAGAAAGAAATAAAATTGGAATAGCCTGGTTTGGCTTTATTAATCGTACACCATTTTGAAAAACGGTTAAAATCGGCAACAAAAGTTAATAAAACCGGCGCATTTTGAGCAACAGGCTGGTTAAAATGCATTGGTGCGAGTTCTTCTCGTTTATTCTTGTCGGTTGTAACAACAATGCTGTAAACCTGCATATTCCCGGTTGTTGATGCCCGGGTACCTGAATACAAAATACTATCCAGAAGATTTGCATCAACAGGTTTGTCCTTGAATTTTCTGATAGTTACATGGTGATTTAATAGTTCCATAAACAAATCAATTTTATTGCAATGTTAAAAAAAACGCGGTTAGAAACCGCGTATACAGAAAATAAAAAAGGGAAGCTTAAAAGCTTCCCCTTTCTAATCAATCAATTCGGTATTACCTCTTAATCATCCTTGCTGATTTAGCGAGACCGTCTTCAGTAAACATACTGATTACGTATACTCCGCTAACTAATTTAGCAGTACGGATTTCGTTACTTGGATATTCAATATCCATAACTCTTTGACCTGCAATGTTGCTAATTACAACTCTTGTCAGTTTATCGTTATTTTCGATTTTGATATGGTCGTTGAACGGATTCGGATAAGCCTTGAATTCAACAACTTCGAACTCAGGATCGATAGGAGTAGCAGTTAAGTCTACTATATCGCTTTCCATCCTTGGTTCAACTTTGAATGCATCAAGTCTTCCATTCACAACACCAGTTACGTCATAGAAATGACCTTCTGTTGGTGCGTAGGCAAATAACCAGTCGTTAATAATAACATCGTTATCTGCTTCAGTATAAACAATCCATTCTCCGGTAACAGTGTCCTCGGCCATTGCACGGGCACCTTCAACCATAACAAGTACACTTTCGTACATTTCAGCTTCAGCCTCCATTGGCTCAACAGGAATTGCTGTAATCGCCAGCGGTGCAGTAATTTCAGTTACAGAACTTGCGTGAAGTGAAGTCACACTCGCTACTTCGGCAACTTCACCTACAACGGTAACTCCATCACCTACTTCGAGATCTCCGGCATCGGCATATGCTATCCAAATACCACTCCATGCTTCATTTGCATCCTGCATGAAGAAGCCTTCGCCTTCAGCAACACCGGTAACAGTACCTGTAACTTCCACAATGTCACCAATCCATTCCGATTCGTCGGCTTCGCTCTGAACAGTGGCGATAGCTACGTCACGCGGAACAGCAACAACCTCAACATTCAGTGTTCTTTCACACTCATCACCAATATAAGTGAAAGTATGTTCACCCGCTGCAAGCATTGTATCCAATCCTGCTTCAGTATCTACAAACTGTGTTTCGTAACCAATGTATGTTTCAACAATAGTATCGCGTGTAACATAATCACCCACAACTTCTACAACTTCTTCAGTTCCACATTCATGTGAATCCATTCCTTTAATGGAATAAACACCACGTGGTAAAGTAAAGGTCATATCAGCCATAACACTATCGTCAACCATCACCATATAAGGTCCAACACCTCCTGAAACAGAAACAGTAAATGTTTCCGTGCATTCAGTAGCTTCCACGGTTTCAATATCCACAACAACCTCACTCTGGACATAATCAAAAGTTAAGGTATCAATTACAGATACACAACCTTCACTGTCTTCTACATAAACAGCATAGTGCCTGTCACCAACAAACTCAGCATCGAATTCAAAAACATCATCGATGATAATTGATTCTTCGAACCAACCGTCGTAAGCAGTATATTCATCGTCACCAGTAGTAAAATCATCATCTTCAAATTGCTTGTAATAAACCTTGAATGAACGATCAGGTGTTCCTGTGGCATTGATTCTTACGTTGGCATAGTCACTACCTGCGCACGTTAAGTCGTCCACAGTAAATTCAACTTCCTCTGGTGTTTCCAGATAAATTGTATCAGAAACTTCGCAGCCATTGGCATCTCTTACCTCAACTACAAAGGTATTTCCAACCTCAACCAGGAATGAACTTCCATCGCCTTGCCATGGAGTATGAATAGCATCATTTTTCAACAATTGGTATTCATAATCACCAGTTCCACCTTCTACAACAGCTTCAATAACGCCGTCAACAGCACCGTAACAAGTGGTTCCGTCAACGATTTCAAGGCTAACTGTCAACTCTTCAGGCTGATCAATAAAGATAGTATCAACGGCAGAAGTACAATCATTATCATCCATAACTGTAACTTCAAATCCAACAGAGTCACTTGCAGGAACACCACTCAACCAATAAATACCTTCTGTAGGTTCAATATCGGTATAGGTAGTATCAACTGCTTCTCCGGCTGCACTGGTACCCCAAACGCGGGCATTATACGTACCAGAACCACCGTCAATATCTACAAGATGGATAGCACCATCCCATGAACCGTAGCATGTAGGTTCTACATAATGAACTTCTTCATCACCATTTGTACCAACTGTATGGAAGTCCCACACGATTGAATCGGGTTGCCCAATTTGAACACGCCACTCATTCACCGGTG
>CAYUBV010000030.1:2876-17150 GCA_964443035.1 uncultured Tangfeifania sp. | reverse complement strand
CCGATTAGTGCAACTCCAGGTTTGATATTTCTTTTTAAATCCTGAAAAAAACGGGGATGAAAAAACAAATCACCGTCTGAAAAGAAAAGGCAGTCGCCGGTGCTTTCTTTAATTGCCTGGTTCCTGATTTTCGCTGTCCTGAAACCTTTGTCATCCTGCCAGACATGTTTCAGTTTGCACGGAAAATCATTGCTGAATTTATTAATCAACCTCGCTGTCTCAGGCCCCGATCCATCATCGGCAACAATTACTTCGTGAGGTAATTTGGTTTGTGCTAAAATGCTGTTGAGTATAACTTCCAGCGCATCCGGGCGATTGTAAGTTACAATTATCGCAGTAATTTTCATTATAATTTCAAAATAAAGGCCATGAAAGATGCTTATTTCTGAGATTTCCAAAGGTATAAAATCAATTAAAATTCAGATTTAATAATCAACATATCTTTTCCAAACAGCATTTGAAGTTGTTTCATTGGAAAAGCCTCGCTATTTTTGACTTGAAAATTGATGACAATGAGCTTAAAATTTATATTTATCGGTGCCGGAAACCTGGCAACACAACTTTCACAAAGATTAAAACAACAAGAATTTGAAATAATACAGGTTTACAGCCGAACAGAAAAATCGGCCAGAGAGCTGGCTGAAAAAATTAACTGTGAGTTTACAAACTCGCCGGATAATATTTCTAAAGATGCTGATATTTATGTGGTTGCCATAAAAGATTCAGTTTATGATGATGTGTTGTCCCAAATTGAGTTTAACGGAAAACTGGTTGTGCATTGCTCGGGCAGCATGCCAATGTCGGTCCTTGAAATATATTCTGAGAATATTGGGGTGTTTTATCCCCTTCAAACTTTTTCGAAAACCCGGGAAGTAGATTTTTCTGAAATTCCGGTTTTTGTGGAGGCGAATTCTGAAAGAAATGAAAAACAACTTATTCAAATTGCCAGTAAAATTTCCGGTTCTGTTTCTGTTTTGAATTCTGAAAAACGTTTATTTCTGCACATTGCAGCCGTTTTTGCCTGCAACTTTGTGAATCATTTTTATACGGAAGCATCGCAGGTTTTAAAGTCGAAAAATATATCGATTGATGTATTGAAACCTCTAATTATGGAAACAGCCCGGAAGGTGCAGGAAATGAGGCCCGAAGATGCCCAAACCGGTCCTGCTGTGCGGTTCGACGAAAATGTAATTGGTAAACATTTAAAGGCTTTGGAGTTTAACCCGCCAGCACGCGAATTGTACAATTCAGTTTCAAAAACTATTTTTGAATTTCACCAAAAAAACCATGAATGATGTTTTTTAAAGAAGAACTGAAAAAAGTAAAGGCATTTGTTTTCGACGTAGACGGAGTGCTGTCGAAAGACACCTCTCCGCTCAACGAAGACGGCGACCCGGTGCGCACAGCCAATGTAAAAGATGGTTTTGCCATCAGGAATGCCGTCCTTTTTGGATATCCGGTTGCCGTAATAACAGGCGGCTACATCGAGCGCGTTCCGAAGCGGTACGAACGACTGGGAGTAAAATATTTCTATAACAATGCCAGTGATAAAGTGGTTTGTCTCGATGATTTTCTGAATAAAACCGGTATTGATGCTGAAAATGTTCTTTTTATGGGCGATGATTTGGTTGACTATGCTATAATGAAAAAAGTCGGGATTCCCGTTTGTCCGCAGGATGCTGTGCCGGATATAAAGTCGATTTCGAAATTTGTGTCGCAGAAAAACGGTGGCGAAGGTTGTGTGCGTGACATTATTGAACAAACGTTGCGGGCACAAAATAAGTGGTTCACCGATGAAATGCTTTGCAATAAAGCTTTTTAAATGAAATGGTTTCCTGAATATAACTACATCCTGGCGTCGAAATCGCCGAGACGGCAGCAATTGATAGAAATGCTGGGACTTGATTTTAGCGTTGTCAGTAAAGAGGTGGAAGAAAACTTTCCTGAAAATTTACCGAAAGAAGAAATTCCCGTTTACCTGGCCCGCCTGAAAGCCCAACCTTTTTTGGATGAACTTCAGCCCAATGATTTGCTGATTACGGCCGATACCATTGTTTGGTTAAACGGCCGTGTAATGGGAAAACCTGCCACTGCGGATGAAGCCGGACAAATGCTCGCCGACCTGAGCGGTAACGAACACCAGGTTATATCCGGAGTCCGGCTAACTTCCTCCGAAAAATATTCCGAATTTTATGCTACATCGAATGTGCAGTTTAAAACATTAACCGATACCGAAATTGAGCATTACATTTCGGCATACAAACCTTTTGACAAAGCCGGAGCTTACGGAATCCAGGAGTGGATAGGACTTATCGGGATTACGCACATCGAAGGTTCTTTCTACAACGTAATGGGACTGCCAATACAAAAATTGTACGAAGAAATCATGCATTTTTAATGCATTTCAAAAAGGTTTCATTTTTTCATATGTTTAATAACAAGCTTTAAATATTTCTTTTGTTTAATCCTTTTAATGTATAATTCGTAAAGTGGATAAAAGACAAAACTAAAATTCACAATTATGAAATATTCAGTTAAAGTATTATTGCTTGCAATTTTCTCCCTCTTTTTGTTTGCCGGATGCTCAAATGAAGAACCTGTAAAAGTAGGCCTGCTGTTACATGCCCTCGATAAAGAACGGTGGGAAAATGACCGCGACTTTTTTGTAAAAAAAGTGAATGAACTTGGCGGTGAAGTTGAAGTGCGTGTGGCCGACAATCTTTCTGAAACACAACTTGATCAGGCTAATGAACTCCTCTCGGAAGGCATTGATGTTTTGGTTGTTGTGCCGGTAGATCAGTTTGCAGCCGCACAAATTGTAGTAAATGCCCATGCACAGGATGTGAATGTTATCTCTTACGACCGGCTCATTAAAAATTGCAATCTCGATTATTATGTATCCACTGACAATGTTGAGATTGGAAGACTGCAGGCTGAGTACCTGACAAACATTCGTCCCACTGGAAATTATGCACTTATCGGAGGCGCCGTAAGTGATAACAACAGTCAGTTTTTATACCTGGGGCAAATGAACGTGTTACAGCCATTGGTTGAAAAAGGGGATATTCATATTGTTTACAACGCGTTTACCGACCACTGGGGAGAGGATGAAGGATACGAACATACCAAAAAATTGCTGGAAAAATCGGAAGAAGTCGATGCGATAATTGCAGCTAACGATGCCATTGCCCTCGGTGTTACAAAAGCGCTGAAGGAAGCCGGAAAAGAAGGCGAAATTTTGGTTGCCGGTATGGATGCCGATTTGAACAACCTGCACGAGATTGTGGCAGGCAATCAAACCTGCACTATTTATAAACCTTATGAAAAGCTGGCTTCAACGGCTGCGGAACTTGCCATGACTTTGGGCAGCTCCGGCGAATGTGAACGCAGCTTTCAGACAGTGAGCAACGGCGTTCGCCTGGTTCCGTCGGTTTTGCACGAAGCCATGGTGGTGAACAAGGAAAACCTGAAACTGACCGTTATTTCAGAAGGTTACCAGACGGAAGAAGAAATTTACAGGTAATTATTTCAGGTGGATTCAATTTTCCTGAAATTGCTTCGTCTTTTTTCTTTTTACACTATTTTTTTGTTTGGCAAGATTAGCAGATATCAACAGTTGCAACAAAAAATTAGTGGATTGAGTATTCCAGATGTAATGGAATACTAATGAATCATCTCTTGGAATTATATTTCTTTTGAAGCAAAAAACCAAAAGCAATTAAAAAATAAAACAAACCGTTTAGCGCTGTAAAAAAATAGGTTGTAATTTTTGAAAATTCCCGTGAATTTTCGAGAATCATGTTAAAGAGGATATTAAAGAAAAAATTTCCGGAAAAATAAATCAACACCGCGGTATTTATCCAAATCAACGGCTCTTTTTGAATTTTCCGGTGTTTACTTTCAATCATAAATTTTGAGAACAGCAAAATTGAAAACAACACCAGCAGCAAACCTTCAACCGAACGCACAAGATTTGGCATAGTAAATAAATCCTGAATAAAAAGCAGGTTGATAATTACATATGCCTCAAAAAGGATAATGATGGCAGTGAGTATCTTTCTATTGATGAACGGATGGAGTACACTCCTAAAAAAGAGTGCCCAGAGCAAAAATTCAAGAATGATATAAAAATGCAATCCGGGAATTGTATTTTTTATTCCGGCTGCAATTAGCGCAGCCAGCGATATTTCAGTTAAAAAAGCGAATCCGGTAAATATGAACAGGATTTTTAAGCTTATATTGAGGCTGCGCAAACTGTAAAGCCCTGCCAAGAATGCAATTCCGACTTCGGCAATATGTAAAGATAACTGTACAGGCATATGTATTGCTTTTAAAAAAAGTTTTATTCCATTTTTAATTTCCGCTGTTTGATAAAACCGATCGAAATCAACAGGTACAACAAAAAATTAAAACCTAAGAGATAAATTACGGTCAGCTTAGAAAGCTCGCGAGAGTATTCGAGCAGTAAATTGAACAAAACAAAGAAAAATAAATTGGCTGAATAATAAATTAAAAAAGCGCCGTTTATCCAGATTAGCGGGGCAGAAAGCAGGTTTTTTATCTTTGTTTCCTGCATAACTTTAGCAAAGAACAATATGGAGCCCAGCAAAATAAAAATTGTTCCGATAGCTCTGGTATTTCCCGGATATTCATAAATACTCTGGATGAAAATAGAATTTGCAGCGTAGTATACGCTGTATATCACAATAACCAATATAATCAATCCCCCTTTTATGAATCCTTTCAAAACATGGTAATAAAACAGTCCCACGGCCAAAAACGAAACAAAACCATAAAAATGTCCCAAAGGCATCGTGTTACTTGCTTTGAATGTTTTTACCATTAGTGCTGATGCAAGTTCAGTGATAACACCGACTACCACAAATAAAAAAACCAGTTTAACTGCAATGTTAAACCATTTAAATGAAAACAGTCCGATTAAAAATGGAATAATAACAATGGTTGAACCTAAAAAAAATAAAGTATCTGTGGACATCTATTCACCTAGGAATTATAAATGCTTTTTTCATCGCAAATTGGTGGGCATAAGCTTCCATAGTTAAATACTTCAGAATCATCTTCTGTTGACCGAACTTCCTTTGATTCAGAATAAACCATCACATTCATGGTTTTTGCAACTCCAAAATCAATTTGAGCTTCCGGTTTATCCTGGTTTTTGAATATTTCGTGCAGTTCAAATTTGGTGAATAAATAAGCATTCGGATAGATGTATTGTCTGAAAGCTGCCCACTCATTGTCTGCATCTAATTCTCCGCTACGCCATTTCCGGTAACGACGAATACTTTCTATTACCCCACTGGTATTTTGCGAATAATCTTCGTTCTTTTCACCCAATTTAAAAACCGGTGTTTCATAGTCGGCATAAACTTCGCCGCTTCCCATTAAAAAGGCAGAAACGGCAAATGCACACAATATATGCTTTCCGTTTTCTTTCTCTTTTTCCAGCCCAAGGTAAACTCTTATTCTGTTTTCATCCTCACCATGCAAAACTTTGTAAGTTTCTTTTTGCAAAATAAGTCGTGGAGTGGACAAGTTAAAACTCAGTTTTTTTTCATCGTTGAAATTCTTTCGCCAGTTTTCGGCTTTTCGTTGGGGGATTTGGTCTCTTTTTAGTTTTGAATTCATATTTTCAAATGTATCGTTTGGCACTTTAAAAGTAAGGAAAATCCCGATTTGACAATCAGTATTCGAAAATATTTTTGAATGGAAAATGTTATTGTTGAATAAGTGATGGATTTTTAGGTTTCTGTTTTGATTTGTATGTCAGTTGTTTGCTGAAAAATATAAAGAACCTGCCCTTTTGAGGCAGGTTCTTTGGAATTTATTTAATCGTAATAATAGTAGTCGTCTTCGTAATAATATCCCTCATTGTGATAACCATCGTTATGGGCAAAATACCTTTCGGGATAATGAACGAGCCGGAATCCGTAATTTGTCATTTCAAAGAAAAGGTTTCCAACCCTGAAATAGAGGTAACCGTTAATGTAAGCCCTTTCGTATCCCATGGGCAAGTGTTCGAAAACAATTCCGTAAGGCATGTCGGCCAACACATAACCAATGCCCCGGTGGTACCTGAAGAAATGGCCGTCGTACACATAATACCTGTGATGATTGTGTACAAAGAACGTTGGCTGGTACACAAACCTGCGAATAACGTGTCCCCATCTCGGGTGTTGGAAATAATGCCTGTGGAACCTGTAAGAGTAAGGATGGTAGGTGTGGTAATAATCTACCCAACTGTTAAAATTCCAGCGGTATCTCTCCCAGCTTCTGTCCCAGTGATTGTATTTTCTGTAATCGTAATTCCGGTAGAAGCTTTTATCCCGTTTCCGGTAATTTGCCCGGTCGGGAGCTCTTCGGGTATTCCAGTATTTTTTGCTTCCACGGTATTCTTTGCTGGTTCTGTACCTTCTGTCATCTTTGTCCAGGCGGTAAATATTCCGTTTGTTGTCGGAACGTGACCGAACCGAAGATGAACTCCGCGATGTACTTCTCCTGTCAGAACTGTTGTAGCGTTCTTTTGCCGAACGGTTTACTTCTGCTGATTTACGTTCACGCGTAGTGTTTAACCTTGAATTCCTGTTGTTATCACGTCTGGTTGGGCGATTACCGGAATTAATCCTGCTGTTTGAACGCGGCTGGTTCGATTCCCGGGTTACCCGTGGAGGCGCACTCCGGGTAATTTTCCGGTCGTTTGATGAAGACCGGCTGCGGTTTACCGAGGGACGTTCAGCTTTACGAACCGACCTGTTTTGATTAACCGACGGACGCTCGGTTTTACGATCAGGGCGGCTGCTTTTTACATTGCCCCGGTTTTCAGAACGACTGCTTCTTCTGGAGCGCACGTTTGATTCACGCGGAGTTCGGGTCGTTTTCTCCTGTTCCCGAAATGTGCTGTTTTTGCGAATTTTATTACTGCGGCTTCTTTCGCTTGTTTCAACACGATTGCCTCTTTCACTCGTTCTTCGCTGTGCAAACGATGGATTGCCTGTTGCTGCTACTATTATTAATATAAGCAACCCGGCGAACAGATTTGTATGACTTGTTTTCATGACTCTCAGATTTAAATTTAACTGTAAAATGCCTTTCTGCAGGCGCCTTTCTTACCGGTATTGTTAGTAAAAATGCAAAGCTTGTGCCAAATAATTATTTTAACTATTTGTGAACTGTTAAAATGCTTTGATTCAAATAATTAAAAAATTTTTCTTTTCTCCCGGATTCTGTATAATTTTGCACCTGTAAAAAAGCATTATGGGAAGAATAATGGCCATCGATTACGGAAGAAAACGTATCGGAATTGCAGTTTCCGATCCATCGCAAATAATTGCCAACAAACTGGCAACAATTGCCACGCATACTATCTGGGATTTTCTTCAAAATTATTTCCTGAATCAAGAGGTAGATGAAGTGGTTGTAGGATATCCCCGGCAAATGAACAACGAAGCATCTCAGGCTGTTGTTTACGTTAATCCGTTTATTAAAAAATTTAAAGTAAAATATCCTGAGAAGCCGCTGTATCTGATTGATGAAAGATTTACATCGAAAATGGCTTTTCAAACTATGATTGACGGGGGAATCGGTAAAAAAGGAAGAAAAGATAAGGCAATGGTCGATGCAATTAGCGCCACCATTATTTTACAAAGTTACATGGAGCAGAAAAGAAATATTCAGTAAAATTACTGGTGTAGATTTTGTGCCGGTTTAAAGAAACAACAATTAAAATGAAATATCCGATAACAGTATATGGCGACCCTTTATTGAGAAAAAAAGCAAAAGAAGTTGCAAAAGATTTTGAAGGGTTGAACGAAATAATTGAAAATATGTGGGAAACCATGTATTCGTCAGATGGGGTAGGACTTGCAGCGCCGCAGGTCGGGAAATCAATCCGCATTTTTCTGGTAGATGCATCTTCCGCTGCCGATGAAGAACCCGAATTGGAAGACTTCAAAAAAGTTTTTATCAATCCTGAAATAATCGAATGCAGTGGCGATGAATGGGTGATGAACGAAGGTTGTCTCAGCCTGCCCGAAATCAGGGAAGATGTAAAGCGCCCCGATTATGTGCGCGTTAAATATTTCGATGAAAACTTCGAATTGCATGATGAAGAATTTACCGGATATGCAGGCCGGATTATTCAGCATGAATTCGATCACCTCGAGGGAATTCTTTTCATCGATTACCTTTCGCCCCTGCGAAAAAGGTTGCTGAAAAGTAAATTGCGCGATATTACAATTGGTAAAATAACACCTCATTACCGGATAAAAGTTCCGGTTAAATAAACTGTAACCTTTTTCCCGTCTTTCCCGTTTTAAAATTTATTCTGATTAACACCGGAAAGATTGGAAAAAACGTTGCAAAAAATACCCTTTCTACGTTTCGCACTGGCTCTTGCTGCAGGCATTGCACTTTCTTCTTTTTTTAAACCGGAGCCTGTTATCGCCTGGCTGATTTTATTTTTTTTACTGGGCGTTGCTATTTTGCTCAACTATTTTTACAATTACCGGGTTGCCCCGTTCTGGGGACTTTCAATTCAACTGCTTTTAGTTTTTCTTGGGATATTTGTTTATTCACTGTACAATCAGAAACCGGTTTTTTACGAAGAGGGAAAATTTAGCGCAACAGTGATTGAAATTCCTGAAGAAAAGCCCAATTCGTACCAGGCAGTGTTAAAAATTGATGCTGTTTTTCGTAATGATTCTGTTTTGCAGGTTCAGGAAAAGGTAATGGCATGGTTTGAAAAGAACTCCGGGGCAAAGGAATTAATACCCGGCGACCGGCTGATTTTCAACCGGACACCGCAAATAATCGAAAACAAGGGGAATCCGTTTGAGTTTGATTACAAGTCGTACCTGGCACGAAAAAAAATATACCGGCAGCTTTATATTCCCGGCGAAAGCTGGCGTAAAATTGATGCAGAAAGTAAATTTTCTGTTCCCGTTTTTGCAGAAAGAATACGTTTAAAGTTGCTCCGAATCTATCGGCAACAAAACCTGGGTGAAAATGAAATGCAGATTTTATCGGCCCTCACTTTAGGTTACAAACGTGGCCTCGATCCGGAAACAAGACGTGTTTTTGCATCGGCAGGTGCAATGCATGTTTTGGCAGTTTCGGGGTTGCATGTGGGCATTGTTTACATGGTGCTGGTAGTTTTATTTGGATTTTTGCAGCGGCAAAAAGCAGGCAGGGTATTTTTTGTTTTACTGGTAATCTCCGCGCTGTGGATTTTTGCTTTTCTCACCGGGCTTTCGCCTTCGGTTTCGCGGGCGGCAACCATGTTTTCATTTGTGGTGATTGGCAAAAATATGCGCAGGCAAACAAACATTTACAACACACTGGCTGCTTCGGCATTTTTGCTTTTGCTAATCAATCCGAATAACTTATTTGAAGTGGGATTTCAGCTTTCCTATGCTGCTGTTTTTGGAATCGTATTTTTACAGCCCCGCCTTGAAAAGCTGGTGAGTGTCCGTTATAAAGTTACGCTCTACTTTTGGAAACTACTTACCGTTTCAGTGGCGGCACAAATTGCCACATTTCCTGTATCCGTTTTTTATTTCAACCAGTTCCCGGTTTACTTCTGGATTTCCAATTTGTTTGTCATTCCGGCAGTTATTTTTTTGATTCCCTGCGGTATGGCGCTTTTGGTTTTTAATAGTGTTCCGGTTCTTTCAGAAATTCTTTCAACACTTATAAACGGTGTTGTCGGAATTGTATATTCCGCACTTCAGTTTATCGAAAACATGCCACACTCCATTGTCGAATTTTCTTTGCTTCCTGCCGAACTGATTTTTCTTACGGCCTCTTTGTTGTCGTTGTTTGTTTTTATCAGCTCAAAAAGCCGGCGTTATTTTAAACTGGCAATGTTTATGTTTTTACTGGTGGTAACTACTACCCTGAGCGCAGAAATCAGAAATTTTTTCCGAAACGAATTAATTGTATATAACGAACCCGAAAATACCATCGTTCATCTGATCTCCGGCAACAGGAATTATATCATTTCTGAAAAAGAGATTACGGCTGATGATTATTCAGTTAATATGGTTCAGAAAACAATTAGCCGTTACAGGCTCGATGCCCCGGTTTATTTAGCTGCCGACACTGTTTTTGAAGACGACCTTTTATGCCTCGGCAAAGGGTTTATCTGTTTTCAAAACCGGATTTTCCGGCTGGTTTCTGCCAATGAAAAAATAGCCGGAAACATTACTCCTGAAATCATTATTGGAACTTCCCGGCGTTTATCTGAAATAAAACTTCAATCTGAAAATCAAGTGTTTGTAAACACAGATCGCTATTTGTCTCAAAATACTGATGATTCGGTGAATGGTTATTCGGTAAGTAGAAATGGGGCGTTTACGGAAAAATGGTAATTTTATTCATCCTTTACATTAAATGAATTGTTGTTTAAATAGAAAAAACAACAAGAATTCTGGTATATCCATGTGTATTCTTTTAATTTGTATTGAATTTTAAAAAAGGTGGTTTAATATGAAAGTTGTAATTGCGGGAGCAGGTGAAGTTGGAACTCATTTAGCCCGGATGCTTAGTAATGAAGATCACGATATCGTTCTGATGGATGATTCACTTGAAAAGCTTTCGAAAGTAACCGGAGATGTCGATTTGATGACTGTTACCGGTTCAGCACACTCTTTTCACGATTTAAAACAAACCGGCCTGGCAAAGGCTGATCTTTTTATAGCTGTCACACCATTCGAAGAGCGAAATGTGCTGGCCTGTTCCATGGCTTCCTACCTTGGAGTAGGGCGCACCATTGCCCGGATCAATAATTCGGAATACCTGCAAAAAAGATATCGCGAAAAACTTAACAATCTTGGGATTCATGAATTGATTTACCCGGAAAGCCTGGCTGCCAAAGAGATTGTAGCGTCGGTAAAGCAGACCGGTACCCGGCAGTTGATCGAATTCTCAAACGGAAAACTGCTTTTGCTTGGAATCAAGGTACGGAAAGATGCTCCCATTCTGAACAAAACATTTGAAGAGATTGCCCAGGAAAACGAACATATTCTGGTGGTGGCTATCAACCGCGAAAATGAAACAATCATTCCCAACGGAACCGATTTTATAAAAGATGGCGATATTGTATTTTTTATAACTACACGGGTTGAACAGCAAAAAGTTTTTGAACTCACTGCCAAAAAAACGTTCGCAGTTAAAAATATTATGTTTTTGGGAGGGAGCCGGATTGCAATGAAAGCCATTGAAAAACTGGGCGATCAGTACCGCATAAAAGTGGTGGAAGAGAGCCATGAGAAATGCGAAAAGGTGGCCGAAAAATATGCCAATGCACTGGTAATTAACGGCGACTGCCGCAATCTTAAATTGCTGAAAGACGAAGGACTTGAAAAAATGGATGCCGTTGTGGCCACAACGGGAAATTCAGAAACAAATATTCTGGGATGCCACCTGGCAAAAACACTCGGGGTGCGCCGCACAATTGCCGAAGTGGAAAATCTGGCGTTTATGGGGCTGGCTGAAAATATGAATATCGGGAGCATTGTAAATAAAAAACTCATTGCCGCCAGCTATATATACCGTTTTACCCTGAATGCCGCCATTTCGAAAGTAAAATGCCTTACTGCTTCCGATGCAGAAGTTTTTGAGTTTATTGTAAAGCCCGATGCCCGAATTACCCAAAAGCCCGTTAAAGATTTGGGGTTCCCCGATGAAGCAAAAATCGGCGGGATTATCAGAGGCGACGATGCATTCATTGCACGGGGCGATACAGAAATAAAAGAAGGCGATAAAGTAGTGGTGTTTACGCTTCCTTCAGGTATAAAAAAACTGGAGAAATTTTTTAAATAATTCAGCCGGTAAATTCATCGATAATGAATTATAAAATCATTTTTCGTGTTCTGGGATTTTTGCTTTTTGTGGAAGGAATAGCCATGATTCTGGCTTTTGTTGTTTCATTAATTTACCGGGAATACGATCAGAGCGCATTTCTCATTTCTTCCGGAATCAATATTACACTTGGCGGACTGATTGTTTACCTTACCCGAAATGTAAATAAGGATATTGGCCGGAAAGAAGGGTACATCATCGTTTCATCAGTTTGGATTGTTTTTTCATTTTTTGGAAGTTTGCCCTATGTTATCAGCGGTGCCATTCCCAATTTCACCAATGCTTTTTTCGAAACCATTTCGGGGTTTACAACCACCGGCTCTTCCATTTTATCCGATATTGAATCGTTGCCCCACGGAATTTTGTTCTGGCGAAGTATTACCCAGTGGCTGGGTGGAATGGGAATCATTGTTTTATCGCTCGCAATTTTGCCGGTTTTCGGAATTGGCGGCATGCAGCTTTATACGGCTGAGGTTCCGGGGCCAACTCCCGATAAAATAAGTCCGCGCATCCGGCAAACTGCCAAAACACTTTGGGTCATTTATCTGGGCTTCACTGTTACCGAGATGCTGTTGCTTTGGGTAGGCGGGATGTCTGTTTTCGATGCCGTTTGTCACTCCTTTACAACTATGGCAACCGGCGGATTTTCTACCAAACAGGCAAGTATTGCTCATTGGTCGTCCCCGTTCATCCACTATGTAATTGTGGTTTTTATGTTTTTTGCCGGAACAAATTTTACACTTTCCTACCTTGCAATTCAGGGTAGATTCAAACGGGTTTTTAAGGATGAAGAACTTAAATATTATGGTTTATTTATTCTTGTTTTTACTGCAATCGTTTTCACAGGGTTACTGATAACTTCACAACTTGGGGTTGAGAAATCATTCCGCGATGCACTTTTTCAGGTTGTTTCAATTATAACAACTACGGGCTATGCAACTGCCGACTACCTGACCTGGACTCCAATTCTTACCATCATTATTTTTGTGCTGTTCTTTTTTGGGGGTTCGGCAGGGTCAACCGGTGGCGGAATGAAAATCATGCGAATTGTACTTTTGCTGAAGAACAGTTATTATGAGCTTCGGCGGATGGTACATCCTCATGCCATCATTCCGGTTAAGTTCAATAACCATTCAGTAGATGCGAAAATAGTTACCAACGTGCTGGCATTTTTTATGTTCTATTTTGCCATATTCGGGGCCAGTACAGTTATTTTTACTTTAATTGAACCAGATATGGAATCGGCAATGGGAGCAGTTGCCACAAGCCTGGGAAACATCGGCCCCGGAATTGGAAATGTGGGACCGGCTGATAATTTCCTCCACATAAAACCTCTGGGAAAATGGTTTCTTTCGTTTTTGATGCTGCTCGGACGTCTGGAATTATTTACCGTACTGGTACTGTTTTCGCCATCTTTCTGGAAAGAATAAACGGCTACAATTCCAGAAGGCCTTTTCCTTCGCGGATAATTTCAATTTCATTGCCGGTGCAATCCACAATGGTGGAAGGAGCCAACTCTCCCGGTCCGCCATCTACAACAATATCGGCAAAATCCTGGTACTTTTCGTAAATCAGTTCAGGATCGGTGGTGTACTCGCGTATTTCATCTTCGTCGTGAATCGAAGTCGATAAAATCGGGTTGCCCAGTTCGTAAACAATGTCGCGGATTATGTTATTGTCGGGAATACGAATACCAACTGTTTTTTTCTTACCCTTAAAATATTTCGGAACATTGTTGTTGGCTTCCAGGATAAAAGTAAACGGCCCCGGCAGGTTCTTTTTTATGATTTTAAAAACTGAATTCGAAATGGGCCGGGTATAATCCGATAAGTGACTCAAATCGCTGCAGATAAATGAGAAGTTTGCTTTTTCAACTTTAATGCCTTTATACCGCGCCACATTTTCAACCGCTTTCGCGTTCATAATGTCGCAGCCCATGCCGTAAACTGTGTCGGTCGGGTAAATAATAATTCCGCCATCGCGCAAAACTTCTGCAACTTTGCGCACATCGCGTGGATTTGGATTTTCATTGTAAAGCCGCAACAACATATTCAGTAAATTGATAAATTGGACGGTAAAAATATAATTTTAGATTTACTTTTGGCATTTTGCAAGCAAAGAAGTCATGAAACAGCAAATACTGAAAAAAACAGCCGATGGTTCGTATACCATCTACCTGCCGGAGATGGATGAACAATACCACTCGATGAACGGAGCCATTACAGAATCAAACCATGTGTTTATTGAAAACGGGTACCTGTTCCATAAAGAAATCAATCCATCAGTTTTTGAGGTGGGGTTCGGAACGGGCCTGAATTGTTTGTTGACAATTTTGCAGGCACAAAAGTTAAAGCGTCCGACTGTTTATTATTCAGTTGAAAAATATCCTTTAAATGT
>CAYUBV010000030.1:0-2776 GCA_964443035.1 uncultured Tangfeifania sp. | reverse complement strand
CCTGAATATTTTCAGAAAAATTGCCGGGATGACAAGAAATGCAGGAGTTTTTGTTACTTACAGTGCCAAAGGTCAGGTTCGCAGAGATTTGACAACTGCCGGATACCGGATGGAAAGGTTACCCGGCCCGCCCGGTAAAAAACAAATGCTGAGGGGAATAAAATTGGATTCAACCCTTTAATTGCCAAAAAATTGAATTATCTTCGCACCTTAAACCGAGAAAAGTAGTAAAAATGACAGAAAAAAAGATTACAGGCGAGTTAAACCGGTTTAGTTATGCGTTAGGAATGAGTGTGGCCTCAAACCTCATAAAATCAGGTGTGAAAAAGGTAAATCCTGAAACATTTTTGCAGGCAATTAATGACACATTTACTGGCGAAATGCCAAAAATGATGCCCGAAGAAGCCAATAAAATTCTGGAAGAATTTATGCAAAAAGCTTCTCAGGGTGAAGCTAAAAATAACCTTGAAGAGGGTATAAAATTTCTGGCTGAAAATAAATCGGATAAAAGTGTAATAGAACTGCCAAGCGGATTGCAGTATAAAGTTATAGAAGAGGGCGACGGCGAACTGCCAACACCCGAAAACCAGGTAAAATGCCATTACCACGGTACATTAATCGACGGCACAGTGTTTGACAGTTCGGTGGAACGCGGAGAGCCCGCAGTTTTTCCGGTAAACGCCGTTATAACGGGCTGGGTGGAAGCACTGCAACTGATGCCCGTTGGTTCAAAGTGGCGTTTGTTTATTCCGCCCGAACTGGCCTACGGCGAACAGGGAGCCGGAGGCGTTATCGGACCCAATTCAACCCTGATTTTTGATTTGGAATTATTGGAAATTGTTTAAATATATTATTATCATGAAAAAGAGTGTTATTTATTTTACCGGTTTGTTTTTATTGATTGTCGGAATGAGTTGTCAGCAAAACGGTAGTGTGTCGGATGTAGAACTTGAAACACCTGCCGATTCTGCAGGTTATGCTATCGGAATTTTAGTGGGAAACAACAATAGGGAACAGGTGGCCAGTGCCCCTGGCGGTAGCGACATTAATATTGAAGCTATGGTTGCCGGGTTTGCCAAAGCAGCAATGGGCGAAGAAACAGATTTGACTACCGAGGAAGCTGACCGGATTGTACGTGAATTTTTTACTGCAGCCGGAGAACGTGAAGGACAGTTAAACCTGGAAGAAGGAAATGCATTCCTCCAGCAAAACAAAGAACGTGAGGAAGTAAAAATTACCGAAAGCGGATTGCAGTATGAAGTATTGCAGGAAGGTGACGGCCCGGTTCCTGAAGAAGGTGATATGGTGCGTGTTCATTACCACGGTACGTTAATTGACGGAACGGTTTTCGACAGTTCTGTTGATCGCGGTGAGCCTGCTACATTTGGTGTAGGACAGGTAATTCCCGGATGGACCGAAGCGTTGCTAATGATGCCCGTTGGTTCGAAATGGAAAATTTACCTGCCTTCTGATTTGGCTTACGGCGAACGTGGTGCAGGTGGCGACATCGGCCCTAACGAAACGTTGATTTTCGAAGTGGAATTGCTCGAAATTTTAGACGAGGAGCAACAGCAGCAGCAACAACAACAACAGCAAATGCAGCAACAAATGCAACAACAAATGCAACAACAACAGCGGTAATAAGGAAAAATAGATTATTATTTTTTAAAGAAACCCTTTGCAGTTTTTTTGCAAAGGGTTTTTTATTTTATTTTTGTTTTTATGAGTTTACAAATTAACGGAAAAATACAGCAGATATTAAAACCCGAATCGGGTGTCAGCCGTGCCGGCAAAGAGTGGAAAAAACAGGAGTTTGTAATTGAAACCGATGAGCAGTTTCCCCGAAAAGTGTGTTTTACGCTTTTTAACGATAAGTCGTCGTTGCTCAGCGGATTTTCCGAAGGCGACGAAGTGGATGTTTCGTTCAACCTCGAATCGAGAGAGTACAACGGAAAATGGTTTCACAACATCAACGCCTGGAAACTGGAAAAAACCGCCGCAGAAGAAAACCTGCCCGAGCCGCCGCCCGAATTCCGGCCCGAGGACATTCCGCCGGAACCTGCCGATGACGGAGGCAGCGATTTGCCGTTTTAGCGTTTTTTAAATTAAAACAATATCAAATGAACCTATCGAGAAGAAAATTCTTTGCCAAATCGGCTGCCGGGGCTGCTGCACTAGTTAGCATTCCGGCCATTGTTTCTGCCAGCATGGCTCCTTCAAAAAGCGAGGGGAGTAAAAAGTATTCCATTTTTGAGGAAGGCAACACCGTTCTCTTTCAGGGAGATTCCATCACCGATGCCGGTCGTGAAAAGGAACGGGAAGTGCCCAACAACCCGGCTTCGTTCGGCTCGGGGTATGCTTTTCTGGCGGCGTCAACATTGCTGAACGAACTGCCCGAAAAAGAACTGATTTTGTACAACCGCGGAATCAGTGGGAATAAAGTGTACCAACTGGCCGACCGCTGGGAGAAGGATTGTCTCAATCTGAATCCAAAAGTTTTGAGCATTCTCATCGGGGTAAACGACTACTGGCACAAGCGAAACGGCAATTATGAAGGAACGGTGGAGGTTTATGAAAATGATTACCGCGCATTGCTGGAACGCACCAAAAAGGCGCTCCCAAATGTGAAAATGGTTATTTGCGAGCCGTTTTATGTACTGAACACTTCGGCGGTTGATGAAACCTGGGTGGACCCGATGAAGAAATACCAGGCTTCAGCTAAAAAAATGGCAACCGAATTCAATGCCATCTGGGTGCCTTTCCAGGATGTTTTTGA
>CAYUBV010000029.1:8923-17605 GCA_964443035.1 uncultured Tangfeifania sp. | reverse complement strand
GAAGAACCAATTCCGGTTAGCCACACAAAAGTGACCGTTTCCTCAGTCAGGTTTTCAGGAACCGGCGCTGTTTCCCATTCCATCGAGGAGTTTCCGTCGGTGGCACGAATTAGCATACATTCTTTGGCAACCGGGATGGATGAGTGATAGCTAAAATCGGTACCAGTAATTTTACCGGCAAAGCCGTTTACGATTTTCGTATCTTCAAGATTGGGTGTCTGTGCTCCAAGCGAAAATGTGAGCAGTGTGAGAATTGTGATGAGTATCGCTTTCATTTTTAACGTATTTAAATGGCTCTTTTTTGAAATTCTAAATAATATAATTTCAGAATTGAACTTACAATTTTTGTATTTCCGGCTTCCCGTTCCATGCTTTGGTTTCAAGCTGAATTTTATTGAAATCAGTTTTTGCCGGTAAATGTGACAGATCAACTTTAATCTTTTTCTTTTCTCCCGGGAAAATTGTGAGGTAATTGTCTGCGAAAAATACAGGAAGGAGAATTTCACCCGATTCCGAATCTGTAACTTTCATGCGCGTGAAAAATGCTGTTTCCGGGCCGGCATTTTCAATTGTTATTGTTCGATGTTTTGTCGTTTTCTTTTCAACCTGAATCATTAATTGTGGTGCTTTTAACTTTTCCAGCTCCTGAAAATCGGAAGGTTGATTGGACAGCCAGTACAGGTTTTCATCGATTGTTTCACTGTCTTCATTTTTCAAAGTCAGCCTAACAAAATAGAAACCATCCGGTTTTTTTGAGGTGTCAATTTTTTTTGTTGTGCCAACTGAATTGGCATCTGCTCTTGCTTTCCATTGTTGCTCGTCGAGCAGGTTTCCCTGCAAATCGAACAAACGGGCTTCAGCAGTTAAATTATTGGCATCAGACAATGTTTGGTTGACGAGGCAAATGCTGGTGTCATTCAAATTTAGCTGAACATGTAAAGGTTTGGCACCTTGTTTATATCCGTAAAATCCACCGTTTTGGTCGAGAAAAACATCGTAAAGCTGGCCACGCAGTGATGTCCAGGGATTCTGATTTTTCCAAACCAGCATTCCCGTGTAAACATCCCACATTCCGGCATTAAATCCTTCCTGCAATGCCCGGTACTGTTCGTAATTGACCACCTGAGCCTTTTCGCAGAAATCTTCAATTCCCTTGATTTCTCCAAAATTTTCGATGGCATCACGGTAGCCAATGTATTTGTGGTATTGCCAAACCCGGTTGGGACGGTCGTTCTGTGGAGGCAGCAAATCCTGCTCATTCATCATTTTGCGCATGGTTTCCACATTAGGCATTCCCACTGATCCGATTTCAGGATTGAACGGATAGGAAGGCGTTGTGAAAAAACGCTGTGGATCCTGCAATCCGTATGGTCCGTCGCCAATACCGCCAATGGTGTTGCGTGCGAGCTCAGGGGAAGTGGAAAGGTTCAGATAGAAACGGGTTTCATCATATTTCGGAAAGATTTCCTTTTCCAGTTTTTCATCGATATTTTCTGAAGGGGGGAATTCATTCCCGCCACACCATAAGTATAGACTGGGATGGTTGCGCAACATTTTCACCTGGTCGATGACCGAACGGATAAAAAGCGAATGATCATCCGGATAATCATGCCTGCGTGCCTGCGACTCTTTTTTCATGGGGTCGAACCATCGGCCGTTGCAGTCTCCGGTTACCCACAAATCCTGCCAGACAAGCAATCCGTATTCGTCGCAGGCTTCGTAAAATTCCGGTCGCTCGGTGATGGAACCTCCCCAAATCCGAATCATGTTCATGTTCATCTCCGCATGCATCAGCACTTCTGCTTCATAACGTTCAGGCGTGTGGCGCAGCAGCAAATCGGAAGAAATCCAGTTCCCGCCTTTCACAAATATTTTTTGGCCGTTGACGAGAAAAACCCGACCTCCGCTCTTTTCATCGAAATAACTTGCGGTTTCACGAATTCCGAAACGAAATGATTCCGAATCGGAAATTTCCTGATTTTGTTCAAAATGAATTTCGATATCGTAAAGATTTGGTTTACCCATTCCGTTGGGCCACCAAAGTTTTGGGTCCTCAATTTTTATTTCGGGAAGGGCAATCGTTTTTTGTTCACCCGGAAGAAGATTTGCCGGAACTGCCCATTCTTTCTTCCCAATTTTTGCAACCAGCATACCTTCCTGTTGTTCATCGGAGGCATTTAACAATTTAGTTGAAATGTTGAGAAACGCTGGTTCCTGCTTATTCCCGGGGAATCGTTTTCCTGGCACTCTTGTTTTTACGTACGGATCGCGAATATCTACCGGTCCGGTAATTTCAATGGAAACTTTATCCCAGATTCCGGTATTTCTGTCGCGCACCGGGCAAACCCAGTCCCAGCCGGGTGTGTATTGCTGCGTTACCGAGCGGGCAATGGTTCCGTCGCCGCCCTGTCCGCCGTTTGCCTCACCAACCGGAGCGGGTGGATAAACAATTACTGCGAGATTATTTGGCTCCGTTGAATTCAAATGCTGAGTAATCCGGTATTTTTGACGCAGAAACATTCCTTCATGCGTATCATAGCTGATTCGCTCGCCGTTAAGAAAAACATCTGCTGAATAGTTGATGCCTCTGAATTTTAGCCAGACCTGCTGGCCGGGCCTGAGTTCAGGTAACAAAAACTGGTTATGAAACCAGTATGTATAGAAATTGGCACCTACATCATAAATGTCTGGGATTTGTTCGTTGTTCATTCCGAAAAACGGATCGGGTATTTTTTCGTTGTGGAGCATGGTGGTCAAAACCGTTCCGGGGACCACTGCATCCATCCAGTCGTAGAACTCAAATGACGGTGCAGAAATTACGGTTCCGTCAGCAAGCACCTCGCTGGCTCTTTTTGCTTTCCAGCTTTTGTTGAGCAAAATTTCTTTTTTCTGGCCGAATGCGCCGAAGGAAAGAAATCCTGCCAGCAATAAAATTGAAATCGTTTTAAGTAGTTTCATAGGTTGTTTTTTATTTTATTTCATTTCACGACTCATTGATGGCGGAGGAGTTGTAACACCGCGGCTTTTATTGGGAATGGAATCCATTGTAAAAATCAAGGTGCCGCCTTGCATCAGTTTTTCCCTTTCCAACCAGGCGTTTTCAATTGCTTCATCGTTAAAAACCAATTCTTTTACGTAATAATTTTCTGATGAGTTGTTTTTTGTTTCGATGACCAGTTTTTTCGCCGGATCGTTTGAAAGCCGGATGGTTACTTTTTTGAATTGCGGGCTGCCAAACTGGAATGTTGGATTGGCCGCTGCATGTCCCTGAACATCGAACAATCCAAGCGCCGCCATTACATACCATGCACCCAGTTGTCCCTGGTCTTCATCCTGACCGTAGCCGTAACCGTGCAAAGGTTCGGTCCCGTAAAATTCGTTGCAAATAATGCGGGTCCATTTTTGGGTAAGCCACGGTTTGCCGGAGTAGTTAAATAGCCACGACTGGTGCAGACAAGGTTGGTTCCCCTGATTGTACAATTTTTCCACTCCCGAAAAACTGTCAACTTCTTTGCCGCCGCCAAACAATGATTTCCGGCTTTCGGTGAAGGTTTTTTCGAGCCGCTTGTTAAAAAGTTCTTTTCCTTTTTTATCCATTAGTCCTGCCACATCGTGCGGAACAAACCAGGTAAACTGGTAAGCATTTCCTTCCTGAAAACCATCCCAGGGTTTCAACGGATTAAATGGTTCCAGAAACTCGCCGTTCGGTAGTTTAGGGCGAATGAATTTTGTTTCCGGATCGAACAGATTTTTCCAGTAGCCGGCTTGTTCAGTCAGTTTCCGGTAATCTTCTTCGTTCCCCAGTTGCTTTGCCATTTGCGCCACTGCGTAGGAACTGAAAGCATATTCCAGTGTGTGCGACGCTCCGAAATTAAAAGCCCACCCATTGGAAATGACCGTGTCCTGGTAGGGCACAAAACCGTCGTTGACAAAATAGCGGAGGTCGTATTTGCCGTTGCCCAAATCGCGGCCCCGGTATTCCAGTTCATTTTTAACAGCAGCTTCGTATCCGGTTTCCCAGTCGAAATCGCGAAAACCGCAATTATAAGCCGATGCGATTAATAATCCCTGAAAATTGGTTTGCACGCCGTTGGTGAAAACACCTGCTGCCTCACCATCGTGCAGCCAGCCCGTTTCTTTATAAAAATCAATGTTCGACTGCAAATACTGGCTGAAATATTCGGGGTAAGTCATGGCCCACAACTGGCTGAGGTTCCAGAATCCGCCCCACATACCGTCGGTATTGATGTGGTTGTAGCGTGGTTTCCCGTTATCATCCAACGGAATTTGCCCGATTCCTTCTCCGTTCAGTTTATACTGGCCGTTTACATCGCTTGCAATGCCGCGGCCCAGCAACGCATGGTACAATCCGGTGTAGAATTTTGTTTTGTTTTCCAGGTTATCGTCTTCCACCTGGATACGGCTGAGCATTTCATTCCACTTTTTGGAGGCCGCGTTTTTTACTTCATCAAAAGCAATATCGGTGGCTTCTGTTTCCAGGTTCAACCGTGCATTTTCGATGCTGGTGTACGAAAGCCCCACCTGCATTTCTACCACTTCATTTTTGTTGGTTGAAAAAGTGACATAAATGCCGTTTCCGACTCCTTTTGTGGAAGAATTGCCCGGTTTTTTTTCCGAATCGATAAAAGTACCGACCTCGTCAGGTTTTTTACTGAGTTGCGCAATGAAATACATTTTTACATGGTTTTCCGGGTCGCAGAATTTAGCATATTCGGGATAAGTTTCCACGTATCCTTCAATTTCATTTTCATTTATCAGTTGTGCAAAAGCTTCAATCACATCGCTGCTTTCGCCCTGTTTGTGGCCGATGTCAAAAACCAGGCGGGATTCTTCCGATTCTGGGAAAGTGTACCGGTGAAAACCAACCCGTTCAGTGGCAGTTAGTTCAGCTTTTATGTTGTAATCTTTCAGAAGAACGGAATAGTAACCCGGTTCTGAATGTTCATCTTTTTTATCGAACCGCGAACGGTAACCTTCATCAGGATTTTCAAGCGTTCCGGGAACAGTTTTCAGTTCGCCCACAGTTGGCATAACAACTACTCCGCCAATCTGAAATTCATGGAAATGGCCAAACCCTTCTATTGAAGAGTGGCGGTTGTCGTATCCTCCGGGAAGCCAGCTCCCAATGCTTTCGTAGGCATTGGTGTGAGGTGCCAGCTTGGCCATTCCAAACGGAAGTGCTGCTGGTGTGTAAAAAAACCAGCGACCGTGCACTGAACCTATTTGCGGGTCGACGTACTGAACGGCATTGTAATCATCTGCGATTTCCTGTTGCCGACAAGCAGCAAAAGCAGTTAATAAACTAAAAAAGATTACTATTTTTTTCATCTTATTATTATTTTTTACAAAGTATTGCAAAAATGAGACATTCTGAGTAAAAACGGAAAGAAAATTTTCAGATTCAGTTTTGTAATGATTTTTTTAGCAGAAAATGAATTGATGTTTTTATCTGAATATTTTTTGAAGCCGTCGTGTGTTGTTCCGAATTAACTTGTTGACGGTAGTATCCGAGTATATTATGCCAATACTTAATTGTGCGATCATTGCCAGGCTGTTTGTTTTTTTCAGGGATGCTTCTTCTCCTTGCTGAATGTACGCAAAGTTGGGAACACCATTTACAATGTCGGAATAGATAAACGATGTACCGGCATCGGCATAAAAACTGATGTTATTTGAAAATTCAATGATGGTTCCCAATCCAATTCCACCATTGAAAGCTGCTTTTTTGGGGTATTCGCTGTTTCGGGTTCCGCGCGAATAGAGCACTCCAACTCCATATTCAACACGGTATTCAGGCTTTAAAAAAGTAAAGTCGGTACCAACAAACGATACTCCGGCTGATGTTTTTAAAAATAAGCTCGTTTCCTCGTCGGCCGGCAAAAGATAGAAACGTGAAGTGGCCAAAACACTCAGAATCTTGGTGGAATAAATCAGCGATTCTTTAGGGTATCTGTAGGTGTCGGGCAAAGGATTGTAACGGGTCAGAAAAAAATTGTAAAGCGGAGCGGTTTCGGTCCGGCCTGCAAGTTCATTGAATTTAAACTCGAGGCCCATTTCAAGCTTATCTCTTATTGGCATTAGGAATTCGGCTTCTGCCCCAACTTTAATCTCCGGTTTAAATGCTTCACTTCCGGGATATGTGAGATCATCCAAATTATTGTTTAGCTCGCTATTGCCGATTTCGGTAATAAAAAAACTGCTGTTGGCTGAAAGCCGGTACCGGAAATGCTGGGCCGCCACGTGCTCAAAGAGCACCAGAATAAACAAAAGAATCAGGAGTGTATATTTCATAAATCAACGATTTGCAAACTGCAATATAATCCTTTCTTCTGCCAAAAACCAAAAAAGAGACAAAAACTATATTATTTTCGTTGTTTAACTTCTTTGGCATCAACAACTTTGAATAATTTATCTGACCTGCGGAGTTTGGTGTCGATTGGTAATGAAATAAGCTGTCCTTTCAAACCTTCTTCCACAGGTCCCATGTCGAACCGCATTTCATGCACTTTGGTTTGAACCACTCCGGTTGTGGGGCCGGTGATAATAATTTCGTCGCCTCGTTTTAAATTATTGGTTTCCAGTTTAAACTCAGCTACCTGAATATTGGTAAAGTAATTGGTACATCTTCCGAGGTAGAGCTTCCGTTGGCTGGCTTGCGATCCGTAGTTGGCACTCCATTCGCCCAGCCGTTGTCCCAGGTAGTATCCGTCCCAGAATCCGCGGTTGAAGACGGCTGCAAGCCTTTCGTTCCAGTCACTTACTTTCTCTTCGGTAAATGTTCCTTCCTGCCAGGCTTTTGCGGCTTCGCTGTAACATTCGGCAGTGGTTTTCACATATTCGGGTGAGCGGGCCCGGCCTTCAATTTTCAGCACCGAAACTCCTGCGTCGAGTATTTTATTCAGAAAATGAATCGTTTTCAGGTCTTTGGGCGACATGATGTACTCGTTGTCGATTTCCAGTTCAGCGCCGGTTTCTTTGTCGGTTACAGCATAGGCGCGCCGGCATGTTTGCAGGCAGGCGCCGCGGTTAGCCGACGAATTCATTTCGTGCAGACTGAGGTAACATTTTCCGCTGACGGCCATGCACAGCGCGCCGTGGGCAAACATTTCCAGACGAATCGGATTCCCCGACGGTCCTTTTATTTGTTGTTTTTTGATTTGATCGCTGATTTCCCAAACCCGTCCAATGTTCATCTCGCGGGCAAGTACCAGCACGTCGGCAAACTGTGCGTAAAATTTTACGGCTTCGATGTTTGTGATGTTCACCTGCGTTGAAATGTGCACTTCCAATCCGATAGAACGGGCATATTGAATGACCGAAATATCGGCGGCAATAACAGCGGAAACACCTGCTTTTTGCGCCGCATCCAGCACTTCGTGCATTTGACTGATTTCGCCGTCAAAGATTTCGACATTGAGGGTAAGATAGGTTTTGACTCCGTTTTTTCCGGCAATTTCAACAATTTTTTTCAAGTCATCGAGCGAAAAATTGTTTGACGAACGTGAGCGCATATTGAGGTGCTCCACGCCAAAATATACTGAGCCTGCACCTCCCTGAATTGCAGCCATGAGTGATTCATACGAACCCACCGGCGCCATTATTTCAATATTTTTTCGCTCCATTTTTTTTATTCTGTTATGCGCGGCAAAGGTAAAATATTTTATCTTTCTGATTTTAATCCGGTTTCTTTTCAACTTGCTATTATTAGATAATTTAAGAAATTTGCATTTAGTTATTTTCAGTTTTCAATACAGATATTTAAACAAAATTGAAGCTGCACTTTTTAATTTATAAAAAACCAGGTTATGAAATATTCAGTTTTTGTGCTCATTTTACTTTTGCCCGCCATGTTTGCCTGCAATTCGAAAAAGAAACAAAAAGAAGAAAATGTTTTCAAATCGGGAGTTATTGAAGATGAACCCAATAACCAGGATGATTGGGAGCTGGTTTGGAGTGACGAATTTAACTATACCGGTTTGCCCGATACTACAAAGTGGAGCTACGATGTTGGCGGACATGGCTGGGGAAACAATGAAAAACAATACTACACAGAAGCTGATCCGGACAATGCGAAAGTTTTAGACGGAGTTTTGGAAATTACAGCCCGCCAGGAAAAGATGGACGACAATCTTTATACTTCGACGCGGCTGGTGACCAAAAATAAAGGCGACTGGAAATACGGCAAAGTTGAGGTGAGTGCGAAATTACCACCGGGCAGGGGGTTGTGGCCGGCAATCTGGATGTTGCCTACCGAATGGGAGTACGGCGGCTGGCCCGACAGCGGCGAAATCGACATTATGGAACATGTAGGTTACATCCCCGATTCCATTTTCCAGACCGTTCATACCAAAAGTTTTAATCATACCCTGGGAACCCAGGTGGGCGAAGCAACCTTCACTGAAGACGTTTACACCGAATTTCATACTTACGGTATTGTCTGGGATGAGGCAAAAATAGATTTTTACATTGATGGAGAAAAACACTTCACTTTTTTTAATTCCGGCAAAGGATTTGACGAATGGCCGTTCGACAAACGGTTTCACCTTATTTTAAATCTTGCAGTAGGCGGAAACTGGGGAGGGCAGAAAGGAATTGACGATTCAGTATTTCCCGCCACTTTTGCGGTTGATTACGTTCGGGTATACAAACCAAAAAAATAAT
>CAYUBV010000029.1:0-8823 GCA_964443035.1 uncultured Tangfeifania sp. | reverse complement strand
TTTTCCCGTTTTTGCAGGTTAAACAAACCGTATAAAATGAAAACCACGATTCCCACTCCCATGAAAATCCGGTTTTTGGTAATGAGGCCCTGCCATAAAACCTCATTGAAATTGTTGGGTATTTCAAACGGATTGAGAAAAATATTCCACTGGGTGCGTTCTATGGCATCCTGCATTATAATAAGCGCAACGCCTATAAGAACCATGACAACTGCAGTTCCGTTTCCGTTTTTGATAAGGGTGGAAAACATGAATGCCATGGACCCCATGAAAACGATGGGATACATCAACTGGTAACCCATTTCAAATATTTTTACATCGTAAAGCAGCACGGATGCTGCGGCTGCAAACAATACAATGATGATAAATATGAGAATATAAATCATGATCAGCCGCACCAGCCAAACTTTGTACCGGTAGTTTGGTATGCCGAAAAGTATTTCAAGCATCCGGGCATCGTCATCGTTTTGAATGCCAAAAACAGATGGGTAAAAAATTAGCAGAATGCCCGGAAAAATGAGCAAATTATAAACGGTGCCTTCGCTTAGCGTTCCCCGGTCGAGCACAACCTGAATGGCGAAAAACAGGAAAAACCCAAACGCTGCAATTAAAAACCAGATAAACCGGTTGGCGAAAATGATTTTGAGGTTGTATATCACCATCTGCGATGAATTGGCAATACTGTTTTTTATATCGAATTTTTGTTCCATTTTTTCAGAATTAAACAAAGTCTTTTAACAGGCATAAATACGAATCTTCGAGGTGAGGCGCAGCTTCCACAGCATCGGGCGCAGGTTTTTCTTTTGCCAGGCACCTCAGCTTAATGTTCTCGCCGTCGCGCATGTGGTGAACGATTAGCTGTTTGTTGGCAAACTGGTCAAACTCTTTTGCCGGAATCGTCATGTGCCAGACAAAACCTTCTCCCATTTTCGACAATTCGTTTGGTGTGCCATAATATTTCAGGTCGCCCCGGTTAATAACTGCCACCTGGTTACACGAGCTCGAAATGTCTTCGATAATGTGGGTTGAGAAGATAACGATTCGTTCGCGGCTCAACTCTACCAGCAGGTTGCGGAACCGGATTCTTTCCCGCGGATCGAGTCCGGCCGTGGGTTCATCCACTACCAGGATTCGCGGCAGATTTAACAGAATTTGTGCAATTCCGATACGTTGTTTCATCCCGCCCGAAAACGAACCGATTTTATCATCTTTCCGATCAAACATGTGTACGTTTTTCAACACATATTCCATGCGTTCTTTTCTTGTTTTGGCGTCTTTAATCCCTTTTAAAATGGCCTGATAATCGAGAAATTCCCATGCCGACATGTTTTCGTAAGTACCGAAAGCCTGTGGCAGGTAGCCAATCAGCCCCTGCAATTCTTCGCGGTGTTTCTGGGTATCGAGGCCGTTGATCCAGATTTTTCCGTAACTCTGTTCCAGGATTCCGCAAATAATCCGCATCATGGTTGATTTACCGGCACCATTTGGGCCGAGTAACCCGAACATTCCGGTTTTAATTTCGAGCGACACGCCGTTAAGTGCCCTGAACGGTTTTTTCCGTTTGCCAATTACCGGAATCTGACGAACCAGCGTAAAGTATCCGCGGCGAAATGTTCCAAGCCTTCCGCCAATGCGGGCAATGTTTACATTTTTATTGTGAATGTACTCCGATGAACTGTAAATAACCAGCAGCAGGAGCCAGAGAATTCCCACGAAAATTACCATGCCCATGTTGTCCCATTCAATAAAGAAAATAAACAGGAACAATGCCGGGACTCCCCAGAAAATAATATTGCGGAGCGTTTTTTCGGTTTTCAGGAATGCTTTTTTTGAGGTTGCTTCATATTTGTTTTTCAGCACTTGCGATACCGGAACCAGCAGCAGGAACAGGAAAAAGTACACAAAGTGCGACAAAACCCACATCCATAAATTGTTTTCCAGGTAGAAAAAGGTGAAATAAACGAGGAATATAAAAAGCGGAATCTGCCAGACCAGGTCGTAGAAATCCCTGGGTTTTTTGTAGTCTTTCAGCAAGCCGGCACGTTCCCTGATTTTGATTCCCGATTTCCATTCGCGCACAAACCGGCTGTCGCGATCGTAAACTTTCACCAGCTTCCTCACCACAATACGGATGGATTCTTTCTCATCGATGACTTTTGAACTTGCCTGTCGTAAACTGGTCAGAATAAATGCTGTTACACCCGGAATAAGAATCACAATCGCCATAAAACCAAGCAACTGCCAAACAAATGTATCCACTTCGAAATAGATGTAAAGCGCCGCAGCAATAAACAGTAAGAGCTGTGTTACTTTCAGTCCCCAGTGAAGTGATTTCATCCAGTTCACGGCATTTTCCATACCGAAATAAAGGGTAGGCACAAAAATGAGTGTCAGCAGCGTACTCACTGCCAGGCCGCCAATTACGGTAATGGCGAACGGAGCACCGATTGCACCCACATATTCCGCCTGTCCCATTGCCAGCGGCATCATTGCCACAATGGTTGTAATGGCCGTAATTAAAATTGGCCGCACGCGCGAAAGCCCGGCGGTAATCAGTGCCCGGGATTTCCGGTAGCCCCGTTTTCGCAGGATGTTGGTAAAATCGATAAGAATGATTCCGTTATTTACAACCACTCCCAGCAAGATGAGGAAGCCGGTGAGGGTGTTGGCGTTAAACAGGCTGTTGCCGGTAAAAATCAGCGCCAGGAAAGAGCCAATCGCAGCCAGCGGCACTGAAAACATCAAAACAACCGGGGTTGTGAGCGATTCAAAAACCGATGCCAGAATCATAAGAATCAGTATAAATGCTGCAGCAATCAGGAAGTAAAATTCCGAATACTGGTCTTCTTCATGAATCACTTCGATGGCAATGCCGGCGGGCATTTTATAGTTGCTCACAATCTGGTTGATTTCCAGGCGGTAAGCTTCCAGCAAGTCTTTCGATTGTTCGGCTTCGGATACAAACCGGTAAAAGAGTTCAATCTGTTTTTCCTGGTTAACGCGGGTAATGCCCGACATTCCCTGGTCGTAAACCATGTCGGTCAAATCCTGCAAATCGTAAACCGCACCCTGGTTATTGCTCACCTGCAAGCGGCGTAAATCTTCGATGGTTTTTTCAGCATTTTCCTCTTCTTCGCCTTCCGGGAGGTGTTCTTTTATAATGATTTCATACTCCTCTGTTCCCTGGTTGAAATTCACGCCCGATGTAAATTCGCGGGAAAAAGATCCCAACTCAGAAGCGATGTTGTTTAGCGAAACGCCGTATTCGGTAAGCAGCAACTGGTTAAAATAGAGATGTAACTCTGGGCGGTCGCCGGCCACGCTGACGTTTGCACTTCGTATCGATTCCAAATCTTCGATGTAATATTCCAAATCTTCGGCAACGCCTTTCATCACCTCGAAATTTTCACCTTTTATAACGATGCGTTCCTCGTTGGTTCCGATTCCGAGGAAGCGGCTGAAATTTTGCATTCCGGCTCCACCACCACCTCCTCCTCCAAAACTTCTGCTTGAGGCAGGGGCAGTTAAACTGATTTCTCCCTGCGAAATATTATTGACCAGACCCTCCACTTCCGATTTGATTTCAGCCATTGTCCGGTCATCAATTTTCTGAAAATCTTCCTGCAAAACAACGGTAATAATCGCTTCTTCCTCCTGAATATTGGAAATGACATCTTCTCTTTCTTCAATTTCTTCCAAACGGCTTTCCACTTCGGCAACTACCCGGTCGGTAGCTTCGAGCGTAGCTCCGGTAGGCATGGTAACATACAACGAAAAGCGGTTTTCTTCCACCTCTTCAAGATTGTTGACGCTTACCGCAAGCACAATAAATATGGTGATGAAAAAGATGACAATTGCGCCGATAATCGTTCCGGCAGGCGAACGCATGGTTGCTTTTAAAAGCAGTATATAAACCTGAATGATCCGGCTGTTGGTGGTTACTTTTTCATAAAAAATATTGTGCGACGATTTTCTTTTCAGCAAAAAATGGGCTGCCATTGGAATGAGCAGCAGCGCCACAAAAAGCGAAACAGTGAGTGTTGATATAATGGAAACACCAATGTGGTTTCCGAGTAGTTTTACCATGTATTCGGCTGAAAAAAGAAACGGCAGAAAAACAGTAATGGTTGTGAGCGTGGCGGCGATAATGGAACGCCATACTTCTTTTGTTCCCTGAACGACCGCCTGATCTGGGCTGAAGCGCCGCCCCGAGAGCCGGTAAATATTTTCGAGAACCACCACGCTGTTGTCGAGCAGCATCCCAATTGCCAGCACCAGCCCAACCAGCGTTAAACTGTTTATGGAAATGTTGAATGCATAAAACAGGTTGAATGCGGTAAACACCGAAACCGGAATGGCCATGGCAATAACCGAAACGATGCGAATGTTTTTCAAAAACATCCATAGCACAAAAATGGCCAGCAAACCTCCAACCAATGCCAGATTGATGATCTGGTCGATGTTTTTTTCCATGGTTTCGGCCATGTTGGTTTGCACCACTATTTCCACGTCTTTCGATGCCAGTTCTTCATTTAGTTCAGCAATTCGTTGCTGCACATCGTGCGACAAATCGATGAGGTTGGCCTGTGAGTCGCTCACCAGCATTGCCGAAACGGCATCCAGTCCGTTTACACGGCTGAGAGACTCTTCTTCTTTTACCCCAAAATACACGTTGGCAACGTCTTTCAGCAGAATAGGGCCTTCGGCCAGAACAATGTTTTCAATTTCGGACACTTTATCATACTCTGCCGTAATGTGTACAAAATATTTTTTCTGACTTTCGTGAAGATAACCGGCAAATGTCCGGTTGGTTGAATTTTGTGCAATGGCATTTCTGATTTGCGATGGCGTAATTCCGTAAGCTTCCAGGGCTGCTTTATCGTAAGTAACCTCGACGGAACGTTCTTTTCCGCCAAAAACGGTGACTGATGCAATTCCGTCGATGTTTTCAAATTCGGCAGCAATTTCCTGGTCAACCAGGTTTCTGATTCGGTCCGTTCCGCCGCTGCCCCTTATTTGCAGCTCCATGAACTGGTTGGTGAGCTGCTCGGTATTTACCCTGTTAACGGATACAAAAAAATTCTCATCGATGTTGTCGGTGGCCTGATCGATCTTTTCCTGAAGTTTCAGAAAAGTATACTGAAAATCGACATTTTGCTTGAAGTTGACCTGGATGGAGGCCGACCGGTTATTCAGGTTCGATTCGATGCTTTCGATTCCCTCCATTGTACTGATGGCTCCTTCGATGGGAATTACCGCCTGGTTTTCCATATAATTCGGATCGACCTCGATTTGCGAATTAATTCGGACAAAAAGCATGGGTAATTCTGCATTGGGCATTAATTCAACAGGAAGCTGTTTGTACGAGACATACCCCAGCAGGGTAAGCCCGGCAAACAACATACTGATGAGTACTTTTCTATTTATGATGAACTTCATGTTATTTCTTTACAAACAAGGTTTTTGTCCTGTCTAAAATGTCGTAAACGCAGGGTATGACCACCAGCGTTAGCAGGGTTGAAGTGACCAGGCCGCCAATTACTGCAAGCGCCATGGGCGAACGCAGCGAGGCACTTTCGCCAAACCCGAATGTGAGCGGCAGCAAGGCAAGGATGGTGGTGATACTGGTCATAAAAATCGGGCGGATACGTTGCTGCCCGGCCTGCAAAATGGCCGATTTTCGATCGAGCCCCTCCCGTATTAACTGGTTAATCCGGTCGACAAGAATAATGGAATTGTTTACTGCAATACCGGCAAGCATAATCAGCCCGATCAGTGCCATAATATTGAATGTTTTATTCAGCGCAAAAAAGATGAGAATGCTCCCCACCACTGCCAGTGGAATGGTCAGCAGAATAGTAAACGGGTGAATGAGCGACTCGAACTGAGAGGCCATTACCATGTAAACCAGCACAATGGAAAGCAGCAGCGCAAAACTTAGGCTGGCCACTGATTCCTGCCGTTTTTCTTCTTCGCCGGTAACCATAATCCGGTAATCGGGCGGAAGCGTTATCTGTTCCGTATTTTCCCTGATGGTGCCGGCAACGTGGTCGAGCGCCACTCCTTTTTCAAGGTTGGCCGTAACTTTTCCAATCCGGTTTTGGTTTTTGCGGGATATTTCTTTGGGTGCAACCCCGAAAGAGATTTCGGCAATTTCGCTGAGCCGGAATTTCTGGTCGTTGGATGTGATGGTTAAATTTTGAATCTCACTCAATCCTTTCTCCGGAACTTTTATGGTGATGTCGCGCATTTCGCCTTCTTTCTCCAACTGGCCGGCATTTTTTCCTTCCAGTTGATCCTGAATCTGCGTAATTACGGTATTGACATCAATGTTGTACATTCCGGCCCGAACACGGTCTACAAAAATTTCCACCTCGGGGGCACCTTCTTCGGTCGATGACTGAACGTTGAACAATCCGTCGATTCCCGTCATTTTCTCTTTTACCTGCGCCACAATGTTTTCAATTTCACCGAGATCCTTACCACGTACTTCCACTACCACGGGGGCTTCATCGGTTCCGAGAATCGATTTCAGCGCACTCTCTTCCCGGGTAAAAGTAACATCCAGACCCGGAATGTTGCTGGTGAGGTTGGTAATGGTTGTAATTACACTTTGTGCTGAAAGTGTGGATTCTTCGCTCAGCATGACTTTGATTTCAGCAGTATTTTCTCCTTCAAAAACACTGGTAGCGTCAGTTCCCAGTCCGGTTGACGGCCCTGAGTGGGAATATATTTTTTCGAGATTTTCGCCCAGATAATCGGTTAAAATTGTTTCGATGTTTTGAACGGTAGCTTCGGTGCGTTCCAGTTTTGTTCCTTCACGCAGTTTCATCTCCATGGTAAATTCGCGGGTTTCGGTTTTGGGCATGAATTCGGTGCCGATTTTCGGAACAAGTAAAAATGAACCTGCCACCAAAATAACTGAAAGAATAACCACGAGCCATTTCACTTTTAATATTTTTTCGAGAAACCGGCCGTAACCACCCATTTTCAGCGACCGTTTTTTTACCGGCGCTTTTTTGTTTTTGTATAAACGGTGGTAAAGTGTGGGAATTACAAAAATGGCCACAAACAACGATGAAACCAGCGAAAATGCTACAGTCCATGCCTGGTCTTTGAACAACTCGCCCGAGACGCCGTGCAGATAAACGATTGGCAGGAAAACGATAATTGTGGTAAGGGTGGAAGCAGTAATTGCCCCGCCAACCTGCGCAGTTCCTGTTACAGCCGCATCTTTTACACTCATTCCGTTTTCGTGGTTTCTGAAAATATTTTCGAGTACTACAATGGCGTTGTCAACCAGCATTCCTGCACCCAGTGCCAGTCCTCCCAGTGTCATGATGTTGATGGTGAGATCGTTGAAATACATAAGGTTGAAGGTCGCGATAATTGAAATCGGGATGGCGATACTCACGATGAGTGTGGTACCGATCCGCCGGAGGAACAGAAACAGGATTAACACGGCAAGTAAAATGCCGAGCAAAGCCGTGTTTTGCACTTCGCTAATGGCATCGCTGATGAATTTCCCCTGGTTGGTAACCACCTGCAGCGAATAGCCGGGCAACGCCCGCTGGATATCTGCAAGCGATTCATTGATTTGCTCCACGGCCTTTACCGTGTTGAATTTTGTCTCTTTAAAAACGGAAAGCCCCACACAACGTTGGCCGTTAAAATGGACAATGTTGGCAGGTTCTTTATTTGCAACCGTTACCGTTGCAACATTCCTGAGGTAAACAGGTGCCATTTCAACCCGCGACTGCCCTTCGGTTTCGGCCCGAACAGCTTTGTAACCGACAATCAGGTTTTCAAAATCTTCCACATCGTTCAGCAGGCTTACGCCTTTAACAATGTATTGCAGCCCCATTTCGCTGATTCTTCCGCCTGAAACATTGCGGTTGAAATTCTGAATTCGGTTACTGATTTCGTCGAGCGAAAGTCCCTGTGACTCCAGCCGGTAGTGATCGGTTTTTATAACAATTTCGCTCTCTTCTTCTCCCGAAAGCTCTACATCGGCAACTCCTTCGAGCCGGATCAGTTCGTTGCGGATATAATTTTCCGCCACTTTCCTGATTTCGTTCATGTCGGTTATTTCATCGTGCATAACACCAATGAGCATCACCGGGGCTGTATTCGGATCGTGCTGGGTAATTTTGAGATCGTCGATATCGGCATTTTGAGTGAGGGTATTCAATGCCTTTTGCAGGTCGAGGAAGGCCTCGTCCATATCTTTGTTCCATGCATATTCCACGGTTATCTGGGCTGAACCTACTTTGGAAATGGAAGTTACCTGCAACACATCCGACTGGCGGATGGCCAGCGCTTCGATGTCTTCTACAAACTGTTTTTCCATTTCTTCGGGTGGCCGCTCACCCGACTGGATTTCCACAAAAATGCGTGGGGAATTCAGGTCGGGAAACAAGTCAACTCCCAGCTTGTCATACGAAATGTATCCAAGAAGCACAACTCCGAGGATAATCATCAGGATGGTTACCGGGTAATTGACAGAAAACTGTGTTAATTTCTTCATTTCAAAAATATTTCTGATGATTTACCGGGTAACTTTTACCGGATGATTTTCACTTTCGAGTCGTCGCGCAATGTTTCAAATCCTTTTACTATCAGGCGGTCGTTTTCCTGCAGGCCTTCCACCACTTCCACATAATCCGGGTTTTCGATACCGGTGGTAATGCGGCGGTCGTCGGCAGCGCTGTTGCGGCCCACCACAAACACATATTTTCCGCGGTTACCGGTCATAATTACATCTTTGGGAATAACAACCGTACTATCTTTTTTGGCAGTGATAACATCGGCTTTTACAAACAT
>CAYUBV010000028.1:0-17935 GCA_964443035.1 uncultured Tangfeifania sp. | reverse complement strand
AAAACCTTCGTGAATCAGGTGAAACTCTTTGTTTTCATCGAAATAACCGAGCTGGTTGTGCAAATCGGCACAGACAATTAGTTGGCCCTGGTCGTTAAAATACATTCCGTTTGAACGGCGGGTTCCTTCCAGCCACAAAGAAATACCGTTGTTTTCATCCCAAACATAAATCCGGTCGTTGGGTTGGTCGGTGAAAAACACCCGTCCATCGGGAGCTACCGCCGGTCCTTCGGTAAAGGTGTAGCCGGTTCCGGCCTTTTCTACTTCTGCATTTTTTGCTGCAATTTCACTTTTTTGAGCAAAAACAGAAACGGATATAAACAAGAAAAAAGAAATACTTAATATTTTCATTTGTATAAATTTATAAATTATTTTTTTAACGCTGACAGGTACTTAAGACGCTGTCAGGTTATGCTTACCAAACTATTCAAGATCGATAATCCCGGAAGTGTAAACCAGTAATTTTTGAAAACAGATTATTTGAAAAATGTCCATATTCAAAAGCTTAAATTGGCCTGTTGTAGCCTTCGCGGTATTTTCTGGCCAGTAATTTTTCAGCTTCCGGATTATTAATAATCGTTTTCGCTGTAGCATCCCATTTTACTTCGCTGCCGGTGTAATACGAAGCCATTGCCAGTTGGACGGTTGTGGTCGATTTCCAACCATCTTCAATGGTGCAGCTCAGCAAACTTTTGTCTTTTGCTTTTACAGCATCGACAAAATCGGTCACATGATTTTCCTGCATATCGGGTGACTGAATGTCCGTTTCCTGTTGTTCCTGATCGCGTCCTGCGGGCAGTAAAACCAACTTGTTATCGGAAGCAAAGAGTGTGGCTTTCTCTCCGTAAAAAAACACACCGTTGTTAAATTGCGGATTCAAATCACCGGTTCCCCACATCCGGTGCTGCCAGAAAACAGGCATTTCTTCAAAATTCATTGCAACCCTCAGCGTATCGGGTGTGGTAATTTTTCCCTCCAAAACACTAAATCCGCCGGTTGTCTGAAAGGTTTCAGGAACATCGAAATCCATAATTGTACGGATGATATCGATATGATGAATCCCCCAGTCAGCGAGGTGGCCGTTGCCGTATTCTTTTTCGAGTCGCCAGGCAAAATGCCCGATGTTTGGCCGGTAAGGCAGTTTTGGGGCCGGTCCGCACCAGGCATCCCAGTCGAGCGAAGCCGGAGGTTCCTGAATGGTAGTGTCTTTTAAGTCTGGCACATAATGAATTTGAGCGCCAATCTGGTGAATTTTCCCTGTTGTTCCGTCATTTATCAATTCCTTTGCTTTTCTGAAAGCCTGGCTTTGGCGCCGCTGGAATCCGATTTGAACGATATTGCCTGCTTTTTCGGCTGCACGAATCATTGCTTTCCCCTCTTCCACATCGTAGGCCAGCGGTTTCTCGCAATAAATATCCAGTCCTTTTTCGCAGGCGGCAATAAACTGCAAAGCATGCCACTGTGGCGGAGTAGCAATCATTACCGCATCCAATTCTTTTACATCCAGCAAATCACGGTAATCTTTAAATTCCCGGGGGCGCTTTCCCTGCTGCGATTCAATTTCGCCGGCGCTGTTTTTCAGGTGTTCCGAATCAACATCGCAAACGGCAACCACTTCAACATTGCCGGTTTTAAAAGCAGCAGTAGTAATTACTCCGCCATACCAGCCACATCCGATTAAGCCAATTTTTAACTTTCTGTTTTGGGCGAATGCCGGAATGTGAAAAGCCGTTACCATTCCGGCTGTTCCAACCGATGTTTTTTGAATGAATGATCTTCTGTTCATCTATTAAAATTTTAGTTACTGGTTCATCTTTTCAAAAATAACAGTTAATTCCGTATTTCCTGAAAAAAAATGAAAATTGAAGCACAGGTTATATCTCTAAAAACTAATTTATCAACTGAAACAATTATTTTTCCAGATTATTTGGGAAGGTTATTTATTCGGAAATGCGTATTGTACGCCAATTTTTATATATTTTGCAACATTTACTTAAAACCTGTATCTAAATAAATTACAGATGGGAAAACTAAAGACGCGATTTTCCGACTTCAAAATTAATTCAAAGCTGAGAGTACTTATTGGTATTTTTTTGCTGAGCCTCGTTTTTATGGGAAGCATTGCCCTGTTTCTGTTTCGCTCGAGCCAGACCCTGACAATGATTATGAGCGAGCAACGGGTATTTATCGAAAACTTTTACCGCGGCAACGAAAACTTCCATGAATATGTAATTACCGGAAACCCTGAAGATTTAGCCAGAAGTCAAGCAGAGTTTTCTGAAGCAGTCATCCTTGCCAAAACATTTTCGGAAGTAGACAGCATAATGAATAATATGCCTGAAGAAGAATGGGTTCCCTACCTCTATGATATTTTTAAAACAGGCCTCGATTACGATATCGACCGTATGAAAATGATGGGCACACAAATTCAGTTACTGGCAAAACTAAACCGGCAACGTTTAAAAGATGTTCAGTCGACAGCAACCGAAGCCTACCGGCTCGTTTTGCTAATTCAGCAGGAAATAGAAAACTATTCCCAACAAAAAACTCCTGAAAAGCTGGAAGAAATTGACGTTTATTTTTCAGGAATAAAGGCAATCAACCAGAACTTTGCTACTGAAATCTACAAGTTGAATGATTACGTTTTCCGAACGATGGTGCTTTCACTTATTTTGCTTCTTGCTCTTTTGATAGTTGGTGTTTCATTTATTTCGATTCGAATCTCGCACTCAATTTCTTCACCGGTAAAAAAACTACTGGGAAATTTTAAAGAAATTGCAGACAGAAACTTAAATTCGTCGGTTACAATTGATACCCAAAACGAATTTGGCGAACTTTCAAAAGCGTTCATAGAAATACAGGTGGGTCTTCAGGAAGTTATTGCTTATTCGAAAAAAGTTGCCATGGGCGATTACAGTGCCGAAATGGAACCAAAATCGGAAAAAGATGAACTGACACCCGCCCTTAATAAAATGACACAAAAGCTGGACGAAGCAAGAATAAAAACAGAAGAAGAAAACTGGTTACAGCAAGGTCTCAAAGAACTGGATGACCAGATGAGAGGAAATTTCACGGTGCGGGAGTTATCCAACCGGACAATAAAATACTTCAGCCAGTTTCTCGAAACCGAAATGGGCGCCGTTTATGTTTTTGATGAAGTACTGGAACATCTGGAATTAACAGGTTCGATTGGACTGGATACTACCAAAGTTTCTCAAATAATTAAACGCAACGGTGGTGGGCTGATCGCTAAAGCAGCACAAAATAATTCTCTTCAGATTATAAAAACAAAAGAGAAATACCATAAAATTTACAGTGCAACAGGCGAAATAATTCCGGAGAATATCTACCTCCTTCCCATGCATTACAACGGCCGTATTCAGGCAGTAATTGAACTGGCCCCGGTAAATGAATTGTCGCAACTAAAGCTTAAATTCCTGGAGTTGGTAAAAGACAGGATCTCGATAAACCTGAATGCTGCGGTTGCCCGGTTCAGAAGCTCTGAATTACTCGAACAAACTATTGAACAAGCCGAAACACTGAAGGAACGGGAAGAAGAACTCCGGGAAAGGCTGGAAGAAAATGAACGTATTCAAAAAGAGCTGATTCGCGAGACCGCTCTTCTCAACTCCATGCTTAAAACCCTTCCTGACTATGTATATTTTAAAGACACGGAAAGTAAGTTTATCCGGATCAGTGAATCGATGGTCGATTTGTTTAATGCAAAATCAACAGAGGAATTAATTGGCAAGTCCGATTACGATTTTCATCCAAAAGATAAAGCCGGAAAGTATTTCGAAGAAGAACAAAAAATTATTCAGGAAGGCAAAGGATTTGTCGATGATATCCGGCAGGGAGTCGATAAAAACGGCGAAGAACTTTGGTCTTCCACCACTAAACTTCCGATGTTCGACTCTACAGGAAAATGCATCGGAACTTTCGGGATTACCAAAGATATCACCGAAATCAAACAACTTGAGATAGAAGTTAACAGACGAAACGAGGAACTCCATGCACAACAGGAAGAACTGAAAACCACAAATGAAGAATTAAAATCGCAGGAAGAAGAATTGCGGGTAGCCAACGAAGAGCTGGCCGAACAGACCAAAGTTTTAACCGACAACGAAAAAAACCTGCAGATTCAGCAGGAAGAACTGCGGGTTACCAACGAGGAGCTGGAAACAAAAACCGGGCAACTGGAGCAGCAGAAAAACGATATTACGCAGAAAAATGAAAGCCTGCTGAAAATTCAGAATGAATTAAGGCAAAAGGCTGAAGAACTTGCCCGGGCCAGCCAATACAAGTCAGAGTTTCTGGCCAATATGTCGCATGAGTTACGCACACCGTTAAACAGCCTGCTCATTCTTTCGAAATTACTGACCGAAAACAAAAAAAACAACCTGACCGAAGAGCAATTAAAGTCGGCAAGAATCATTTATAAAAGCGGAAAAGATTTGCTCGAACTGATCAATGAAATACTTGACCTCTCGAAAATTGAATCCGGAAAAATGCAATACGAATTTTCAGAAGTACCTACCAACGAAATCGTGACTGAAATTTCGCAGAACTTTAAACCGGTTGCTAAAAATAAAGGGCTCGACCTGGAAATAAAACGTTCGGGAAAATTTCCGGAAAACTTGTACACCGATAAGCAGCGGCTGATGCAAATTTTAAAAAACCTGCTTTCCAATGCGTTTAAATTTACGGGTTCAGGTACGGTTAAGGTTAAATTTGGCATGCCCGGCACGGATGCACCTTTCAGAAAAAATAACCTGAACAGCGAAAATACCTGCTTTATTTCGGTAGAAGATTCGGGCGTGGGAATTCCCAAAAATAAACTCGAAGCCATTTTCGAGGCATTTCAGCAGGCCGATGGAAGCATTTCGAGAAAATACGGCGGAACCGGGCTGGGGCTCTCTATTTCAAAACAACTGATTCACGTGCTGGGAGGTGAAATCCACGTTCGAAGCACCGAAGGAGTGGGCTCCGTTTTTACCATCTATCTGCCACTTAAAAAAAATATGACGAGCCTGCCAAACCCAGCGGCAGATGAAAAAAATCTCATTGAAAAAATTACTGAAAATGCTGATGAACAGGAGGAAAAAAAGACCCAGCCGGAAGTGAAAACTGAAACAACGGAAACGTCAAAAAAGAAGGCGGAAAAAGAAGAAGGAATTCCTTTTTTTATTGAAGATGACCGCGATAATAAGCAACCAGGATTGACCGTGCTTATTATTCATGATGACAAGGAAAAGACCAAAAAACTAATCGAACTCAGCCACAAAAAGAATTTTAGTGCAGTGGCCGCATCAAACATCGGTTACGGCATTAAACTGGCTGAAAAATATGCACCCCAGGCAATCATTCTGTCGGCTGAATTAAGCGATTCAAATGAGTTGAAAGATTTGCAGCAAAATAAGGCTACCAAACAGCTACCGGTGCATGTTGTTTCAAGGGTGGAAGAATCAATTCTGGAAAGCTTAGAGGAGTTAAAAACCCCCGAATCAACAGATTTTAATGAAGTCTCGAATAACCTGGAACGTAAATTAAGTAAAGAATACAAGCAGGTGCTGGTGGTTGAAGACGATGAAACCACACGCGAAGCCATTCAACTGCTGTTTGAAAATAAGGACATTATCATTCACGAAGCCAAAACAGCCCGGCAGGCTTATGATTTAATTTCCACCAAACCATTCGACTGCATTATCCTCGATTTGGGATTACCCGATTATTCGGGAAGCGAATTGCTGAAAAAATTAAAAGATAAGAATGTACCCATTCCGAATGTTATCATACACACAGCGCGCGAACTTTCTCAACAGGAACTGAAGACACTGCAAAAATATTCCGATTCCATTGTAATAAAAGGAGTTAAGTCGGACGACAGACTTATGGACGAAGTAACTTTGTTTCTTCACCAGGTAAAAAACACGGCGCCCAGAACTTATACTGTTTCCGACGACGAGGACGATGCTTCAGGTTTTAAAGGAAAAAAAGTACTGGTGGTAGACGACGACATCCGCAATGTTTTTGCGCTGGCTCAAATTCTGGAAGAAAGGGATATTGAAGTGTTTGAAGCAGAAAACGGGAAAGCAGCCATCGGTGTTTTAAAGGACAACCCAAACATCGACCTGGTGCTGATGGATATAATGATGCCGGTAATGAATGGCTATGAAGCAATGCAGGAAATCAGAAAAATTCCCGAATTGGAAAACATTCCCATCATTACGCTCACGGCCAAAGCAATGAAGGAAGATTACCAAAAAGCCATTGACAGCGGAGCGAATGATTACATTTCGAAACCGGTGGATGTGGAAAAATTGTTGTCGTTATTAAAAATATGGTTATTTAAATAATTTATGGAAAAACCAAAAATCTTACTCGTAGATGATTTGGAAGAAAACCTGGTGAGCCTTGAAATGGTGCTGGGCGATTTTGCTGTAACATTTGTAAAAGCAACATCGGGGAGTGAAGCTTTGAGAAAAACGATACACGACGATTTTGCACTGGCCATTCTGGATGTACAAATGCCCGGGATGGACGGTTACGAAACGCTTGCCTTGATGCGCAAGCGCAAAAAAACAAGGTATCTGCCGGTTATTTTTGTATCGGCTATTCATCAAAGCGATTTGCATATAATTAAAGGAATTGAAACGGGGGCGGTAGATTTTATATCCAAACCAATAATTTCTGAAATACTTGTGGGAAAGGTGAAAAATTTCCTCGATTTGCACAGCCATAAACAGGAATTGAAAAGCCTCCTGAATAAACTGGAACAAAACAACAAAGAGCTTGAAATTCAAAAAGAAAAAGCAGAAGAAGCCACCCGTGTAAAATCCATGTTTCTGGCCAATATGTCGCACGAAATCAGAACCCCGCTGAACGGAATCCTGGGACTATCGAAAATTTTGGAAGAATCGGGGCTGGAAAAGGAACAAAAGGAACTGGCTGAAATTATTACCACCTCGGGCGAAAACCTGCTGAATATTGTAAATGATATTCTTGATTTTTCAAAAATCGAATCCGGACAAGTACAGTTGGAAAACATTGATTTTGATGTCCGCAAAATAGTTGAAAATGCCGTAAAACTTCTGAAATTCAATGCCGATAAAAAAGGCATTCAGTTGTCGGTGAATATTGATGAACAAATACCGCAACAACTTTCAGGCGATCCGTACCGCCTCAACCAAATTATTACCAACCTGATTAACAATGCCATTAAATTTACAAAAGAAGGCAGTGTAACGGTTGAAGTTGAAACAATAAAAAAGGAAGCAGCACAAATTGAACTGCTTTTTAAAGTAACCGATACAGGAATTGGGATTTCAGAAGAAGGAATTCAAAAACTGTTTAAAGAGTTTTCGCAAACCGAAAGTTCCACCACCCGGAAATATGGCGGTACCGGTCTCGGGCTGGCAATTTGCAACAATCTTGTTTCACTCATGGGAGGAGAAATTGGGGTGAACAGCAAAGTGGGAGAAGGCTCTGAATTCTGGATCAGGCTAAAATTCAGTTATCCCGAAAAACAAAAAAATGAAAACCATGTCCACAGTACCGAAATTCCGGAAAATGTAAAAATCCTTTATGCCGAGGACAACCCTGTAAATCAAAAAGTAACACAACTTCTTTTACAAAGATTAGGCATAAAATGCGACATAGCAGTAAACGGTAAAAAAGCCACAGAAATGTTTCGGCAAAACAATTATGACCTGATTTTGATGGACATGCAAATGCCCGAAGTAGACGGAGTGGAATCGGCCAGGCAAATACGTAAAATTGAAGAAAATGAAAAGGTAAAAAACCCTGTGTTTATAGTAGCAGTTACCGCCAATTTTTTTTCGGAAGACAAGCAAAAATGTTTTGATGCCGGTATGAACGATTTTATTAGTAAACCGTTTAAGCAGAATGAACTGAAACAGATAATAAAAAAAGCATTCAGGAACCAACGAACCCTTCATGAAAAATGAACCAGAATAATCTCGCAACGGAAGACATAGAACTGGATTTGTTGCTGCAGGCGGTAAATATGAAATACGGATATGATTTCAGAAATTACAGCAAAGCCCACCTTCGGCGCAGAATACATCAGCGGCTAAAACTCAGCAAACTGGATTCGGTTTCCGAACTTCAGGGCAAAGTTTTGTGGGAAAAAGATTTTTACCGGATTTTTTTGCAGGACCTGTCCATCAATGTTACCGAGATGTTTCGCGACCCGTATTTTTACAGGTCATTCCGCGAAAATGTGGTTCCCGATCTGAAAACCTATGCACACATAAAGGTATGGCTAGCCGGATGTTCGTCGGGAGAAGAAGTCTATTCGCTCGCTATTTTGCTGAAAGAAGAAAACCTGCTTAATAAAACGCAAATATATGCTACCGATTTCAATAAAAATGTGCTGGAAAAAGCCAGGCAGGGAATCTACGCCAAGCGGGACATGGAACTTTTCTCCAAAAATTATGAGGAGACCGGCGGAAAAGGCGAATTGTCCGATTATTACACCTCAAAATACGGTTCGGTGCTGTTTGACAAATCACTTTCAAAAAATATTGTATTTGCAGATCACAACCTTGTTACCGACGGAGTTTTTGCCGAAGTAAACCTTGTGTTCTGTCGCAACGTATTGATCTACTTTGACAAGCTGCTTCAAAATAAAGTACTCGGACTTTTTTCGGAGAGTCTCACAAAACGGGGTTTTCTGTGTCTCGGCACAAAGGAAAGTCTCCGGTTCTCCGATTATGAAAAGAACTATGACATTATTGACAGGAAAATGAAAATTTATAAAAAATTACCGGTGACAAAATGATAAAAGCAATTGCAATGGGTGCCTCTTTTGGTGGAATGGAGTCTGTAAAAAAAGTGATTACAGGCCTGCCTTCCGATTTTAAAATCCCGATAGCTGTGGTTTTACACATAGGCAGCAATAACATCGATACTTACATGTCGGTGCTCCAAAAACACAGCCATTATAAAGTAAAAGAGGCTGAGGAAAAAGAGGCGCTGAAAGAACAGACCATTTATTTTGCTCCACCCAATTACCATTTGCTCATTGAAGAAGATTTTACACTTAGCCTTTCAACCGATGAAAAAGTTAATTTCTCACGGCCGGCAATCGATGTGCTGTTTGAAACCGCCGCATGGTCAGTAAAAAATCATTTGATTGGAATTTTACTTACTGGTTCCAACAAAGACGGCGCTGCCGGTTTGCAAACAATAAAAGAACACGGCGGAACAACCATCGTTGAAAATCCTGAAACTGCTTCTGCCAAAACAATGCCCGAGACAGCCATCAAAATTTGCAATCCTGATTATATTCTTAATTTAAAAGACATCGCGGCTAAAATCGTAGAAATTTCAAAAATGAAGTGAAAATCAAATCTAAAATCAATATAAAATGAAACAGTTATTAGTTCCTTTCTTTGCCCTTATGCTGATAGCATTGCCGGCATTTTCCCAAACCGGTTATCAGCCTTCAGAAAAAAACCTTGAAAACCGCGAGTGGTTTCAGGATGCCAAATACGGGCTTTTTGTGCACTGGGGTGTTTACAGTATTTTGGGCGATGGCGAATGGGTAATGAATAATCAAAAGATACCCATTAAACATTACGAAAAACTGCCCGCATTTTTCGATCCGGAAAAGTTTGATCCGAAAGAATGGGTTTCGATGGTGAAAAAAGCCGGGATGAAATACATTACCATAACCAGCAAACACCACGATGGTTTTGCCATGTACGATTCGGATATTAGTGATTACGATATTGTCGATCAGACTCCCTATGGCAAAGATGTTTTGAAAATGCTGAAAGAAGAGTGCGACAAACAGGGCATCAAATTATTTTTCTATTATTCGCAGCTCGACTGGCATCATCCTGATTATTATCCACGCGGGGGAACAGGCCGTGGATTCACCGGCAGGCCGCAAAACGGAGACTGGGACAACTACATCGATTTTATGAATGCGCAACTTACCGAATTGCTGACCAATTACGGCGAAATTGGCGGAATCTGGTTCGACGGAATGTGGGACAAAAAAAATGCCGACTGGCGCCTCGGTGAAACTTACTCACTCATTCACAAACTGCAACCCGGAGCATTAACAGGCAGTAACCACCATGTAGATCCATTTCCCGGCGAAGATTTCCAAATGTTTGAGCGCGACCTTCCGGGAGAAAATACAATGGGATTTAATCAAACCGGCACCATTTCCGAATTGCCCCTCGAAATGTGTGAAACCATGAACGGCTCATGGGGATTTAACCTGCAGGATACCAATTACAAACCGGTAAAACAACTGGTTCAAACCATGGTAAAAGCCGCCGGATACGGTGCAAATTTCTTACTGAACACCGGCCCAATGCCCAACGGCAAAATTCAGCAGGAGAACATCGATACCCTAATGGCAATGGGCAACTGGCTCGAAAAATATGGCGAAACAATTTATGAAACCCGCAAAGGCCCGCTTCGCCCGGCCGACTGGGGAGCCACCACTGTTGCAAATGACGGAACTGTTTATGTCCATCTTCTAAAACTGAAAGACGAAAACCTGCTGATTCCTTCTTTCCCTGAAAAAATAAAATCAGCAACTTATTTTGAAAACGGCGATAAAGTGAATTATAAAGAGACCGAATACGGTTTGCTTTTAAGTATTCCAAAAAACAAACAAAATACGATTGACACCATAATTGAGGTGAAATTTTAGAGTTGGCTTTACATCAAGCATAATTTCAAAAGGCTTCTTTAGTAACAAGAGCCTTTTTTTTATTCATTCTAAATAAACACATAATGTTTTCAACATATTTAATTATCTATATATTTAGCCTCGCTTTACAAAATACTTTGAGATTTTGCAACTTTTAGCGATTTTTATTGTTCATTTTCATGACTTCTTTCATAAAAAAACATTAATAAATTGACTCGATATGTTTGATTTAGATCTAATTAAAAACGTTTACAGCCAGTTACCTGAAAGGGTGAAAAAAGCACAGCAAAAGCTAAACCGCCCAATGACCTATGCCGAAAAAATTCTTTATTCTCACCTATACGAAACGCAGGAACCCGACAAATTTGAACGGGGAACTGATTATGTCGATTTTGCTCCCGACCGGGTTGCCATGCAGGATGCCACTGCCCAGATGGCACTGCTGCAGTTTATGAATTCAGGAAAAGATACCACTGCGGTGCCGTCAACTGTTCACTGCGACCATCTTATTCAGGCGCAGGTAGAAGGCAAAACCGATCTCAGTGCTTCGAAAGATGTCAATAAGGAAGTTTTCGATTTTCTGGAATCGGTCTCCAATAAATACGGAATCGGTTTCTGGAAACCGGGAGCCGGAATTATTCACCAGGTAGTGCTCGAAAATTATGCATTCCCGGGAGGAATGATGATTGGAACCGACTCGCACACTCCAAATGCCGGCGGTCTCGGAATGGTGGCAATTGGCGTTGGCGGCGCCGATGCAGTGGATGTAATGGCCGGAATGCCCTGGGAATTGAAAATGCCCAAATTGATTGGCGTAAAACTGACCGGTAAATTAAGCGGCTGGACAGCACCTAAAGATATCATACTGAAAGTGGCCGGAATTTTAACCGTGAAAGGCGGAACCGGAGCTATTGTGGAATATTTTGGCGAAGGCGCTGAGTCAATTTCGGCAACCGGCAAAGGAACAATTTGCAACATGGGTGCCGAAGTGGGCGCAACTACCAGCTTATTTGCCTACGATGCAAGCATGGAACGCTACCTGAAAGCAACCGGCAGAGAAGAAGTTGCAAAGCTGGCAAGTGACATAAAAGATGTACTTTCTCCCGATGCTGAGATTTACGAAAATCCTGAAAAATATTACGACCAGGTTATCGAAATAAACCTTTCGGAACTTGAGCCCCACATTAACGGGCCGTTTACTCCCGACCTGGCAACCCCGGTTTCAAAAATTAAAGAAACCGCCAAAAAACACGGCTGGCCGATAAATGTATCAGTCGGCTTAATCGGAAGTTGTACCAATTCCTCGTATGAGGATATTTCGCGCGCTTCATCCATTGCCAAACAGGCAGTTGACAAAGGCCTGAAATCAAAATCGGAATTTACCATTACGCCAGGTTCTGAGCAGGTTCGGTACACCATTGAGCGCGATGGATTTATTGATATTTTCGAGCAAATGGGAGGCAAAGTTTTTGCCAATGCCTGCGGGCCATGCATCGGGCAGTGGGCGCGCCCGGGAGCCGATAAAAATGAAAAAAATACCATTGTCCATTCATTTAACCGAAACTTTTCGAAACGAAACGACGGAAATCCGAATACCCACGCATTTGTAACATCGCCCGAACTGGTAACAGCCATTGCTATCTCAGGCCGGCTCGATTTTGACCCGGTTAACGATACGGTAATGAATGAAAAAGGAGAAACTGTAAAACTCGATCCGCCAACCGGTTTTGAACTGCCCACCAAAGGATTCGACGTGAAAGATCCGGGCTACCAGGCTCCGGCCAAAGATGGATCAAACATTGATGTTTCGGTCGATCCGGATTCCAAACGGCTGCAGTTGCTCACACCTTTCGCCCCCTGGGATGGTAAAAACATTACCGGCGCAAAGCTGCTCATAAAAGCCCTTGGTAAATGTACCACCGACCATATTTCGATGGCAGGGCCGTGGCTTCGTTTCCGGGGCCACCTCGATAATATTTCGAACAACCTGCTGATTGGCGCAGAAAATGCATTCAACAATGAATCGAACAAAGTAAAGAATCAGCTTACCGGCGAATACGGAAAAGTACCCGATGTTCAGCGCGATTACAAAGAGAAAGGAATACCAACTGTAATTGTGGGCGACCACAACTACGGCGAAGGTTCTTCCCGCGAACATGCTGCCATGGAGCCACGTCACCTTGGCGTGCGCGCAGTTATGGTAAAATCGTTTGCCCGTATTCATGAAACAAACCTGAAAAAACAGGGAATGCTGGCGCTAACTTTCGACAATGAAAACGATTACGATCTGATTCAGGAAGATGACACATTCAATTTTGTAGATTTAAATGAATTTGCACCGGGCAAACAACTGACTGTTGAAGTACAGCATGCCGATGGTTCAAAAGATGCAATCAAATTGAACCACACTTACAATGCCCAGCAAATTGAATGGTTCAAAGCTGGTTCGGCGCTGAATTTAATCAGAAAGCAAAATCAGTAATCAGCCTTCCGGCAGAAGCTAATTCCGGTGATACTTTAATTCATTACGAAATGATTTTGCCGGCGCAAGTGGTAATAATATGTCTTTGAAATAACAGAAATACAAAACAAAAATTTACAGTTAACATGACAAAAATTAAAGTTCAAAATCCGGTTGTGGAACTCGACGGTGATGAAATGACCCGGGTAATCTGGCATTTCATCAAACAAAAACTGATTCTCCCCTACCTCGATATCGATTTAAAATACTACGATCTCAGTATCGAAAACAGGGATGACACAGACGATCAGGTAACAGTTGATGCTGCAAATGCCATAAAAAAATACGGAGTGGGTGTAAAATGTGCCACCATTACGCCTGATGAAGTCCGCGTAGATGAATTCGGATTAAAAAAAATGTGGAAATCACCCAACGGCACCATCCGTAATATTATTGGAGGAACTGTTTTCCGCGAACCGATTCTGATCAAAAATATTCCTCGCCTGGTACCGGGCTGGAAAAAACCCATCTGCATCGGACGTCATGCGTACGGCGACCAGTACCGGGCAACCGATTTTTTAACCAAAGGAAAAGGAAAACTGACCATTACTTTCACACCCGAAGATGGCAGGGAACCGATTTCGTACGAGGTTTTCGATTTTGAAGGAGACGGAGTTGCCATGGCCATGTACAACACCGATAAATCCATTCGCGGTTTTGCGCGCTCGTGTATGAACCAGGCGCTTATGAAAAAATGGCCGTTGTACATGTCGACAAAAAATACAATTCTGAAAAGTTACGATGGCCGGTTCAAAGACATTTTCCAGGAAATATTTGAAAACGAATACCAGGATAAATTTGAAGAAGCCGGAATTACTTACGAGCATCGTTTAATTGACGATATGGTGGCCGCTGCCATGAAATGGGAAGGAGGTTTTGTGTGGGCCTGCAAGAATTACGACGGCGATGTTCAAAGCGACACCGTGGCCCAGGGATTTGGTTCACTCGGACTGATGACCTCAACCCTGGTTACCCCCGACGGCCAAACCATGGAGGCGGAAGCTGCTCACGGAACAGTAACCCGGCATTTCAGGATGCATCAAAAAGGAAAACCGACATCAACCAACCCAGTCGCTTCCATTTTTGCATGGACCCGCGGCCTGGAGTTCAGAGGAAAACTGGACGGCAACCAGGAATTAAGAGATTTCGCCAATACGCTCGAACAGGTTTGTGTTGAAACAGTGGAATCGGGAAAAATGACCAAAGACCTGGCTTTAATCATTCATGAAAAAGACCTGAAAGAAGAGCATTATCTGACAACCCAGCAGTTTTTGGAAGCGCTTGAAAAAAACCTGAACCAAAAACTGAAATAATTGCGTATAGTTTAACAAATATCATGATAAAAATTGATAACCATCCAATTAACAGTGATTATAAAGGGCAAATGGTTTAATCCGGTAATTTTCTTATCTTAATGGTCCATTATGCTTGAAAAGTAAGATGAAAAAATGGATAGAATTGAAAAAGTAAACGGCATTCTTAAAGTACCCGATAACCCGGTAATTCCTTTTATTGAAGGCGACGGCATAGGGCACGATATTTCATTTCCAACACAAAAAGTGATTGATGCCGCCGTGGAAAAAGCATACAACGGTCAAAAGAAACTTACCTGGAAAGAAGTGCTGGCCGGAGAAAAAGCTTTTAAGCAAACCGGGAGTTACCTGCCCGCCGAAACCATAGATGCTTTCAGGAAATACCTTATAGGAATTAAAGGCCCGCTGGAAACACCGGTTGGAGAAGGAATCCGTTCGCTGAACGTGGCATTGCGGCAATCGCTCGACCTGTTTGTTTGTCTGCGCCCGGTGAGGTGGTTCAAGGGAGTTCCCTCGCCCATTCGTTTTCCTTCGCTGGTCGACATGCACATTTTTCGCGAAAATACAGAAGATATTTACGCCGGAATTGAATACATGGCCGGAGATGAAAATACCGGCAAACTGCGCGATTTTTTGATTAATGAACTGGGTGTCACAGAAATCCGCTTTCCTGAAACTTCTTCATTCGGAATAAAACCTGTTTCGAAAGAAGGTTCGGAGCGGCTGATTCGTGCGGCCATTGAATATGCAATCGAGCGGGAATTGCCATCGGTTGCGCTGGTTCACAAAGGCAACATCATGAAATTTACCGAAGGCGCCTTTAAAATCTGGGGGTATGATTTGGCCGAAAATGAATTTAGCGACAGTACATTTACCTGGCGGCAATTTGAAAAAATGAAAAATGACAAAGGCCGCAAAACTGCTGAAAATGCATTGGAGGAAGCACAAAAAAGCGGAAAAGTTATCATCAAAGATGTGATAACCGATGCATTTTTGCAGGAATCTTTGTTACGGCCCTACAACTATTCGGTAATTGCCACCATGAACCTGAACGGCGATTACATTTCCGATCAGTTGGCAGCCATGGTAGGCGGTATTGGAATTTCGCCGGGAGCAAACATAAATCACCTGAGCGGTTATGCCATTTTTGAAGCAACTCATGGCACTGCCCCCGACATTGCAGGTTTAGGAAAGGCAAATCCCAGTTCACTTATATTGTCGGCTGTAATGATGCTGGAATACCTGGGATGGCAGAAAGCAGCAGAGCACGTTTACGACGCCATGGAGCATGTTTTTGCCAAACGCAGAGTAACATCCGATTTATATGCCCAAATGGAGGGAGCAACCCTTTTATCAACGTCCGGGTTTACCGACGCAATAATCAAAAAAATGCATTAAACCAATGAATATTAATACAAAACATGATTTATAATGGAATATATTAAGTATCGTTTTTTTCAAAAGGCCAGCAAATGCTCCAAAGAATTTCAGCGTATAAAAGATGAGCATTCCGACAAAGTTATTGCAGAAATAAAACTCGGACAAATTCTTACCGGAATGAAAGGTATACCGCTACTGGTAACCGACACTTCGAAACTCGACCCGAATGAGGGAATCCGGTTTAAAGGATATTCAATTCCTGAATTGCGCGAAAAACTGCCAAAAATTTCAGAAGATGGCGAGCCGCTGCCCGAAGGGTTGTTTTATCTTATGCTGATTGGAGAAATTCCATCGCAAGAAGATGTGATAAATTTGTCAAAAGATTTTGCCACACGGGCACACGTTCCGCAACATGTTTTCGATGTAATCGATGCCCTGCCAATGACTTCGCGACCAATGACACAGTTCAGCGCTGCCATCATGGCAATGTCTACTGAATCTATCTTTCAAAAAGCTTACCGGGCAGGAGTCGGTAAAAAATTTTACTGGGATTCAACCTACGACGATGTAATGAACCTTATTGCAAGGCTGCCGCGCATTGCAGCTTACATCTATCGCAGAAATTTTCACAACGAAGAACACATTGAACCCAATCCGCGGCTCGACTGGGCAGGCAACCTTGCCCACATGATGGGATTCGATTCAGAAGATATCCGCAGGTTGTTCCGACTTTACATGGTCATTCATGCCGACCACGAAGGTGGAAATGTTTCGGCACACGCAGCACACCTCGTAGGCTCAGCTTTAAGCAATCCTTATTATTCTTATGCTGCTGCCATGACAGGCTTGGCCGGTCCGTTGCATGGTTTTGCCAATCAGGATGTTATCCACTGGATTTTCCAGATGATTGAAGACCTCGACACCGATACACCATCTGACGAGCAGGTAGCTTCCTACATCAAAAAAACGCTCGAAGAAGGCCATGTAATTCCAGGATACGGGCATGCTGTCCTTCGCAAAACCGACCCGCGTTTTACAGCCCAGCAGGATTTTGCTGAAAAGTACATCAAAGATGATGCGTTAATCAACATTGTAAATCAACTTTACAAAGTTGTTCCGCCTATCCTGTCGAACATTGGCAAAATCAAAAATCCGTGGCCAAATGTCGATGCATTTAGTGGTTCGTTGTTGTATCATTACGGAATCGAGGAATATACATTCTACACCGTGTTGTTTGGCGTTTCCAGATCGCTGGGTGTGCTCGCATCGCTTATTAACGACCGGGTATACGGCATTCCGATTGAACGGCCTACTTCGCACCCACTGCAATGGTACCGCGACCAGGTGGATAAGAGAGACCATGATCATAAATGCTAAAAATATATTGTTCTCAGAAAGCCGGTTTTTGCCGGCTTTTATTTTATAAATAAACTTTTTGTTGATTTATGCGTTCATGAAAATTAAACAAATTGAAAAATTTATGAAACTCAACAATGCCATAGAAAACAGGTGGAGTCCGCGTGCATTTTCAAACGAGCCGGTTACAGACGAAATGATTGATCTGCTTTTCGAAGCTGCCCGCTGGGCGCCTTCATCCAGAAACGGTCAACCGTGGGAGTATTATTATGTGCACCGCGAAGATGAAAAAACATTTAACGAAGTGCTGGATATTCTCACAGGAATCAATCCCGAATGGGCAAAAGATGCACAAGTACTGATTATTACCGTAATGAAAAAAAGATTTGATTACAATAACCGGCTCAACGGCAAAGCACTTCATGATATGGGTGCAGCATCTGCACTAATGGGAATTCAGGCAGCCGAAATGGGACTGCAGATTCACCAGATGGGTGGATTCAACAAGGAAAAAGCAACCACCTATCTGAATCTCGATACTGAAAAATATGAACCCGTAACCTGCATCGCAGTAGGATTTCCCGGAGAACCGGATCAGCTTTCGGATGATTTGAAAAAAAGAGAACTGGAACCCAGAATCAGAAAAGAGCAAAAAAATTTTGTATTCCG
>CAYUBV010000027.1:0-17948 GCA_964443035.1 uncultured Tangfeifania sp. | reverse complement strand
TTGAAGTTGTTTCAACGATTTTTCGGCCATCACTGAAACCGGATCAGTCCCACCGGTTCTGTTTATTACCTCAGCAATTAAGGTAATGTCCGGATTAAAAACATTAATAAACCAACTCAAAATATTCGTTGAAAATTTCTTTTTGCTGAAGGTTAAACTCGTTTCATTCAAAGTAAAATTCAGCATAAAAGTATTCGCCATTTTTAAAAACGCTGAGTCACTGAGTTGATTCAGATTTAACTCTTTTTTCAGGTTCAGCAGGAATTTTCTGAAATCAAAAATCCATTCACTGTTAACCGGGTCAAGTGTTCTCAGCAGCTCATCAAATGTTTCGGCACTGAGGTTCGTTGCGATTCGCTGAATGGCCTGTTCCCGGGTTCGGTGCCTCAGCAAAACTTCGGACAAACCCGCCTGGTTCCGATGCAAAACTCGTTTGACCAGTTCTTCAAATGTTAAAGACTTTTCAAAAGCGAACGGGAAATAGCCTTTGAGAAGAAATATTTCAAGTGACTGAATTAAAAAGTCATCCGGTTTTTGTCCTTCGGGTGCAATGCTTTTGCCTTTTAACTCTTTACCGAAATTAAAGGTCAAAGCATTTTCCAAACTCTCCCGGATTCTTGCTGCCAGATTTTCCGGCAATTCTTTTTCTGAAATCGTTCCAATGTTTATTTCCAGTTTCGACAACTCAATCCGAACCTCATCCGGTATTTTTTTGGCAACGGCTTTTTCAAGTTCCGGTAAAATCTGCGAAACAAAAATGGACTCTATCAGATCATTCCCACGCTTTGCAGCCGCTTTGTCTGCATATTCAAAATTGAATGAGGAAGAATGAATGATATTTTGAGCCGATGCCATTATTTCCTGTTTTGTTTTAATTTCAATATTTCAGTAAAAACTTCGAAAGCTGCCTTTTTCAGACTATCTGAAGGTTCGTCAATACTTTTTTGCCCGGATTTAAGTTTTTCCCATTCGCGGTATTTTTCTTCAAATGCTTTCATTTCATTTACATTCAGCCACAATATTTCATTGCTTAAATGTGCCGGAATTCTTTCATAAAAAACATCGGTTAAATATTCCTGAAACCGCTCTTCCTGGAACCGGGCAGGCCAGTCGGGCAGCAATAAGGAAACATTCAGATCGAAAAAATCTTCATTGATAATTTCACCTGAAAAAAGTTTTCGCTGAAAAACCAGCCGGCGTTGCCCGAAATTCCGGTTCCTGACTTCCATAATACCTTTTAACCGGATTTTTTCTACCTCCTGAAGCCGCATTCTGCCATTCGTCTCTTTCGTTTTATCAAAAAGTTGAATCAGGTTATTTACCTGTTTGAACAGTTCTCCAAAATCTTCGGTTTTCGATTCAATTGATGCTATAATAAGTCCCTTGTCATTTTTAATTACCCATTTTCCATCTTCCGGATGCCATGAATTTTCAGAAATTCCAAGTGCAAAAAATGCTTCAATTCTGTTATTTCTTTCATCATCCGTTAAACACCAGGATTCTATTTCTGCGGTTTGAACCAAAGGATTTCCGTATTCATCCAAAAAACAAAATCCATAATAACCGCTTTGTAAAAAATCGCTTAAAAGAATGTGGTCAACCAGGTAAAAACCTTCCGATTGATTGTTCTTTTCGGCAAAAAAGTCAATGATTTCGAAAATGTTCTGAACGGCTTCTTTTTCACTTGAACATTCGATTAAACTAACCCATTTATTGGGTTCCCGCTGAAAAATAACACGAACATTTTCTGATGCAGAATCGGATTTGGATAGCTGGTAATTTTCAAAATTCAGGGTTTCTTTAAATAGCTTTTTGTAACCAATCTCTCCAAACATGGCATTGGGGATATTTCCTGTTGCCGGTTCATTTTTCCATTGGCGTATTTCACTGTTACGAAGCGGCCTGTAGGATGTTTCAAGGTCCTTTTTAACCTCAAAGGTTTCTTCCTTGTACTTCAATAAATTCGAATCCAATCCGGCAAAATCCGGTATCAGCGATTTATTTTTTTTGGATGAAATTCCGGTTTTGGCCAAAATAATCTGCTCCAAACCGGACGGAATTCTCACTACATCTTCTTCATTTTGAAGGAAAAATGATTCTCCTTTAGTTCTGATGTAACTCAGATTTTCCAACTGTTTTAAAAACTCAGACTTCTGCCGGAGTAGAATCCGGTTGAATTCATTTTCCGTTTTAATCAGGTTTAAACGAAGGGAAATTTGCCAGGGAATATCGGTGAAATCTTCACCAAACCGTGCCAGCAGGTGATCGTATATTCTGTTCTTCCGATCGTAGAAAACATGCTCCGGTTCAAATTCCGATTCAGGAAACAACTCATTTTCAGCCAAAAGATTTTCAACTCCCGGAACTGAACTCAATTTTTGCGAAAAGTATGTTTTGTGTTGGCCGTTTTCAAAATCGATGTTAAAAAACTCGTTCAGGTTTGCGAGCTGCGAAAGATGATTGGCCAGGTGCTGTTCGGCAAGCATCAAATATGTTTTTAGCTGGTTCGCTTTGGCGTGCCGCTCAACGGATTCGTTTTTCGAAATTCCTTCCTCCCCTATTCCGTAAATTACCGGAAAATGTTTTTGCACAGAAAAGTACCGGCTCAGGCTTCGAAATTTACCGTTTAGTTCTTTTCGAAAAAAATCATCGCCGGAAATTTCCAAAGAATACCCTCTGAACTTTTTCGACCAGATTTCCAAAAACAAATGATTTATATTCTGCTTGTTTAAAGTTGAATGCCTTTTTTGTTTTACAAACACATTCATGTTGGAATAAAGGGAGTCAAAACGTTTTTCAGCGCTGTTTTCTGAATCTTCATCCAAAAGCAAATGAAAAAACTTACCTTTCCCCACAGGAAATTCCGATTGCTTATTTCCTTCGTAATCAATACAATTAACTTTACTTTTAGTTACTCCTTCCACTTTGGAAAACAACTTTTGAAGTTCATCAACGCTAATTACCTTTAACCTTTTATCCGGTATTTCGCCTTTTATAAATCCTCTTTTTAAACGCGGCCCGGCAAAAATTTTCTCCATACTCATTTCATCTTCAATCATTTCGGTGTAACTTGAAGATTGAACGGGGCAATAAACATACTCGAACAGTTTCAGAAAAACACCGGCCAGGGTTTCATCCAAATTTGCATTTTCGCTGATGTGAATATCAAAATCAATCTGAATAAACTGAGGGTCCAGGATTTTTGCCGCTTTAAATTTTTCTCCCAGATTCCGGTTTTCATTTAAAAACGTATTGACTTCGGTTAAAAACGATTTCTTTTTTTCAGAGTCAGCTTTAAAAATATTCAGAAAACTCAGCCGGGGCAAAATTTCAATTTCATTTAAACCTCTTAATTCTTCCTGATAGCCGTTGCTTCCTTTGGTGGTAATCCACACATTTTGAATTTCTTCGAAATGATCGATTATCATTTTCCGGTAATCCTGAATGGTAACCGGATGTGAACTAAAGATGGCCGAAGGAGAAAAAAAGGCATTGCTTTTTGCATTCACCGGTAATTTTTCGCCGGGAATAAGTAGATCGTTAACCGGCAACGAGGTACGGAAGGCAATATCGGTAAGCGCATAACACAACTGCTCCAGTATGGTAACGCCCGGGTCGTGTGAGTTGTAATCCGTCCAAACGTCGCCACTCAGTTTCTGAATGTATTCCAGGCCCTTTTCGCGCAATTCTGAAAAATCCAGACTTATGCTTTCAACTTCTTTTCCTGAGAAACTGGCAGATTGTTTCATTTTTTGTTTTTCTATTTTATTAAAAAGCTGTCATTCCAAAGCACTGTTACTTTGTATCGTATCTTTTTCCCATCTCCGTAATTGCTTTTTGTTTTTAATTGCAGATTGTATTTGAACGGATCTTTGGGCTCCCGGAAAGTTTTCCACCACTTGGCCAGGTCGAAAAACTTTTTTTCGTCTTCTTCAGGTTGTTCTGTAATTTGAGATGGTTTTGAAACCCAGCGGATATCAATTTTATTCCACTTTTTCCCGTAACAGGCGCTGGTTTTTGTAATTTTTGGTTTCGAATTTCCATAAGTGCTGATGGCAGTGGCATGCATTAAAGCATATTTTCCATCGCCCTGCTCCCCTTCGGCATAAGCCATAATTTCGAAAGCGTTGCTGCCTGTTAACGGCTTGTCGGTAAAAACATTTTGCCAGGTACCATCTGCGTCCAGTTCGCCCTGGCGGTAATTTCCAACACGACCTTCGGAAGCAACAAATCCTTTTACATCGAGTTTCTGGCCGGGCAAACTTGTTCCCAGCCCCACATTGCCCTCATTTTTCTGAATAAAAACCGCCGGTTCTTCTGTATCTTCATGTTTATCGGTTTTTTGAATGTAAATTCCGCCATCTTTCTTTTTAGAAACAAATAGTGTCCAGGTGGCTTCCGAATCATCTTTATCTTCAAAAAAGCTCAGCAGTTTTTCCTTGCCGTTATCCGAAGGATAAATCATTATCCCGTCCTCGTTAATATCCAGTTTGTCTTCGGCAATGTTGAACGTGGAATCAATCAACTTCTCGAAGGCACTTTCGGATGGCAGATTACCCTTCTTAAAAAAGGATTTCAGTTGTTTCCTGTCGGTTATATTTTTTTGGTTTCTCATTGCATTTATTAATAATAATTGCCTGAATTATCGCTGATTACAAAGTCTGCCCCAATGGATAAATCGCCAATTCCTGATATTTCGGGAGATAACGATTTTTCATTTTCAAGAATTTCAATCTGGTGCTCCGGGGCAGAAGTCAGAATGGCATAAGCCGAAATGGTTCGCAATTCGTTTATTATCTGAATTTTTGCCGTATCAATAATTTTGTAATTTCCCTGCACTTCAACAAGTTGCAAAACCGAAAATTCAGTAACGAACTCCACATAAGGCCTGCTTTCAATAAAATTCAAAATTTCAGATTTTGAAATGGATTCATCAAAACCTTTATCAATAACTTCGTTTTCGATTCCCGGCGACAGAAAACTGATTAACTCATTGTTCAGCAGATTTTTAAAATAACCACCTTTGTGAATATCTTTTAACTTTACACGGCATTTTACTTTGATTTGTTCGTACACCGGATTTGAAACTTCGATGTTCAAATAAGGTGAAACAAAATGGGAAATGTATTCTTTCACTTCAAGCAGTGTGCTAAAATCAATTCTCGTGCTTTGAAGTTTTTTCTCCTCATTCACACTTATTTTGGGTACCAAAACAATCTGCAAATTACTCCCTTTTACCACCTCCTTCGGGTGACTGTTTCTGCCGTACACCCGCACTTTTTCAATTTGATTAAACCGGTCGAGAATAATGCGTTCCACATCCCAGTTGGTAACTACCCTGTTTTTGTGGCGCAGTTGTTCGCTAATCCGGCTGTAAAATGAATTTTCATTTTCTGTCGGTTCGTTTAATTTCAAAGCAAGCGGGCCTGCAATTTCAAGAATGCCTTTTTTAGCAGCGAAATCAATTTTTTTAATTTTAGCAACATTCCCGGATGTTAAAAGAGATTCGCCAACCTCATCGGATGAAGTGAGAGCGACAGCCTGTGTAAACACGTTTTTTATTCTTGAGTTTAGATATTCTTTTCCATCGTAAACTGCTCTTATCCAAAATTTTCCCTTCGGAAAGCGCGTGTTGTTATATTGAACGATTTCAGGAATTCTGATTTTAATTACACCCGATCGGATTAAACCGTTTGTGCCATCTTCCAGCAACAAACCATCAAATGATTCCCATTCGTTGTTCAGCAAATATTGCCATTTAACCTTTGGTAAATTTATAACCGTGTGCTCATAAACAGCCGGAACCAGTTCAAAACCAATACTTACCATACTCCCGGCAATTATCTTTTTTAGCCCGATACAAAGATTCCCTTTGTGGTTAATCTGCGGCAGAAGAAAACTCCTGTTTCTGACCGGCCCCGGAAAAACCTGATCATGGCCGAACGGGTAAATATGTATTAATTTGATGTCGCTTGTTGTGTCTTCCTGTTTTCGAAACATAATCTCCCGCGAAGTATTTGTGTAATTAACCGAAAGGCGCTCTATCACAGGGGTATAGGGCTGATTGGGAAGATCAATGTTTTTTTTCCTGAACCTGCTCATTTTCAAAGCAGCTTTGGCATAAATTTCAGAAAAAACCTGGTGCCCGAATGCCAGTTCAGGACTTTTTAAAACGATATACAACGAGGTGATATTTTCTTCCAATTCACTTGCCGGCAGATGCGCCTGTTTTTTAAATTTAAAATTTTCGAGGTTTACCAAAATCTCTTTTTCATTCGCAAGGTAATCACCACTGGTTTCAAAAAGCTCAATTATTTGTTGTCCCTGGGTTTCTCCAGAACTTACGCTGTTTTTATTTTGGGTGACCAGTGCTTTATAATCAGCATTTTGGGGTGGTTTCGGGTAAGATCTGAAATATCCGCTAAAACCGCCTCTTTCCCGGGGGAGGCCAAGCCAGTTTATTTCAATCCCGAGGCTGGATAAATTTTTTTGCAGAATTAATGGATTTTGAATACACAAAAATGAACCAACAACCGGCGCCGGGCCGAACGGGGTAAACGGAATAGAAGTATCAAGATTTCCTGCTGAATTGGATAGAGTTAAATTGCTCACATCCAAAACCGTAGCCTTAATGTTGATTTCTTCGATAATGATATTTTTTAAAATCTTGTAAGGATGGTACTGGGCATCGTTATTCAGAGTTAGTTTTATACACGGCCAGTTCGTTTTGTAATCTCCTTCATGTATTTCCTTATCGAATGCAACAAGTGAATCGTTCTGTTCATTTAGGGGAATATCAATACGAAGCGTGTGGTCGTCGGAATTTATTTTGGATGTTGAATGTTCAATTTGTTTCCAGCCTTCTATTTCAGTAATATAAATCAAAAACGAATCGGCAAAAAATTTGGAAACCACTCTGTTTCTGAGTTTTTCCTTATCGGAGGATGAACGGTTTTGCTGTTCAATTTCCTGATACAATAACCTGTCAAACAATGATTTGGATTCATTGTAGGAATCCGGTGTAATTTTCAACGTCAGATGAATAGTTTGTCTCCCTTTTTCGAGAATCAAAGATGGCGAACTAACCAGAAAACCAAAATCACTCAGCCTCACACTGTCCTCCGACAGCAGGTGGTATGGTTTCTTTTCACCAAGTGTTGCCGGAAAATCATTGGTTTGTTGAATTGCTGAATTTAAACTGTCTGTTTGTGTTGGTAAAATATCGTTTTCGTAAAGAATGTCAATAGAAAAACCCTCACCATCAATCTGGTTTCCAAACGGGTAATAGTCGCTTTTAAAAAGTGTTTTGATTTCAGCAATTTCTGCGTTATTTATCTGAGTATTCGACGAAGCTTTAAAAAGTACCTGCTGTTCTTCTTCAAAACTAAAATTAAAAATATCGCCTTCGTTAATTTCCAGGTTTTCAAGTCCCGGCTGCAAACGAAGCGCAATTATCGCTGAATGTGATTTCAGTTTTTTCCTTTTTTGCTGAAGGATATCGAGGTAGTAGTAATCGAGGTGTTTTTTGGTAATGGTATTAATATCGAGTTGTAAATTTTTAAACAGCTTAAAAAATGCCAGAAGCAATCCAACATGAGGGTGGTGACTGGATTTGAATAATTCTTCTTCGAAATGTTTTGCTGCTTTTTCCCTGATGAAAACCAGGTTACCGTAAATATTGTCGTAATTTTCTTTTAATAACTGAATTTCATTACTGCTTTCCTGAATGGAAGTTTTCAGCGTTGCCGATTGCAACAGCTTTTCCATTTCATTTAAAAGAATGCCTTCGTAGTTTGATTTCTTCAGCATTTCAGCCCAATTGGCTATAACCGAGTAAATTTGACTGGTGGCATTTTTAATTTTCTCCTTTTCATCAGAATCATCATCCGGGGAGTTCAATTCCTTAAAATCCTTTTTAAATTTGCCTGTATTAGCAGAGGCAATGGATGCCAGGATAAAAGCGGAATCGTTTAACAAAAAGGACTTCCAGTTATCAACTACTTTATTATGAAAATTGTAGAAATTCAGATTTTGGGAAAAGTTCAGCGTAAACTGTACCAAATCCAACATCGATCTTTCATCAATTGAAATAGATTCAGGATTTAAAGCAATATTTTTCCTTGATTTCTGACTTGTTCCTTTATTCATAATAAAAACAATCTTTTAATTAGTTGGTGCCCCTAAAGGTTTGTTCCCTCTTTGAAATAAAACGGGAACACCATATTATTTCTCGTGTTTGTAATAATTATCGTGTAAGTAATATGAATGAGAATCAATCCTTTCTCATAAGTTTCATCTTTAATTTCAATCTTTTCAATTTTTATTCTTGGTTCGTTATAAAGCAAGGCATCGTAAACGGCATCTTTCAACATGGTTTTATGGGTTGGATCGTTCGATTCGAAAACAAAATTTCGGATGGAACAACCAAAGCCAGGAAACATCACCCGTTCTCCCGGTATGGTTCCCAAAATCAGGTGAATGCTTTGCTGAATATCTTCTTCCTCTTCAACTGTTTCCAACGTTCCCCTGTCGTAATTAAAAGCCGGGGGGAATGCCCAGCCGCGTCCTAAAAATGAATCGTACTCCTTTTTCATAAATTATCCTCCTATCATTACTGTGGGACAACCCAACACAATACTTCCCCCGTGTGCCGTGGTGTCGCCCATTCTGGCTGCCGGTTTTCCTCCAATCATTACGGTTGCCGAACCCTTCACAATGGAATCGGGTGGGCCCACACAAACGAGGCTGTCGCCCATAACGGCAGCGGGCATTTTTCCAATCAACACAGTTGGCGCTCCGGGGCCGATAATTGGTCCGCCAACATGCGGAATCGGTGGTAATCCCGGAGTTTGCATCGGGCAGGTGTGCATATCTGTTAATCTGGCTGCTAATCCCATATTCTTCTTTTTAATTTATCATTACCATGGCGCCTTTTACGGTAGTATTCCCTGAAGCCGAAATTTCAGCAGTTGCATTTCCTTTGGCGGTAAAACCGGTTTGGGCACTCATATCAATATTCAAACCTTCCCCTTTTAAATCGGAAGTTGCTTTGAGTGAAATATTCGAAGTGGCTTCAATATTCACATTCTTTTGGGATTTAATATTGATATCGCCGGGACTGTCAAAAGTAATTCCCGTGTCATCCATCAGGATGGAATTTTTATTGAGGTCCGCCACTTTAATGTTTTTATTTTTATCATCCAGTGTAAACGAATTGCCTCCTGGCGTTTCAATAACCAGAATTTGGTCTTCGTCATCAAACCGGATGTTTATTCCTGATTTGGTAAAAATGGATTTGAACTGGTTTTTTTCGTCGGGAGTTTCCTTTGGTTTATTTTTACCGGAGTACAAAGCGCCGGTAATTACCGGAAATCGTGGATCATTATTAATAAAAGTCAGCATCACCTCATCGTCAATTTCCGGGAAGAAAAAGAAGCCTGCGTCGGCTGAAGCATAGGGAAACGCTATTCGTGCCCAAATTCCATCGTCCTGCCCGTTGCCGGCAAACGACGGCAAAGTAACCAGCACCCGGTAATTTCCGTCCGGATCTTCGTCTATCTTTTTAACTTTTGCAATCTGAACGCCATTTGCAGCCGGAATTAAACCCGACGCAAAAACATCATCAACATCGGGCAATGAAGCGTGCCATTGAGGAAAAATCCCGATGTTTAACGTGGTTAACCATTCACCCGCTTCCAAAAAATGACTGACTTTTGAAACAAAGGCATTTCCGTTAAACCGTGCACTAAAACCTGCCAGTGAAATAAGGTCTCCGGCATGAATTCCCGATGTTCCGGGAATGGTTATTTTCCCCTGAATTTTGCTCAGGGCTGCCTTACCTGCCAGCGTTTCTCCCCATAGTTTCAATTCACCCGAAGTAAGTGGCACAGAAGAATAATGGTTTGATTTTCCATTAATTCCTGCTTCCGATATTTTTTTGGCTGAAATATTTCCCTGCGAAGGCCCGTCAGAAAGCGAAACCGATTCCTTAACTTCTTTTTGTTCCCTGATGTCCCAGGCAGTAAGTTCAATCGATTCAGGAATGTTTTCACTTTCAAGATTCAGATCGACATCAATAATATATTGATTAGCATTGATTTCATATTCGGGAGAAGCGCTGAAATCGACTTTTTTTACAATGAGCTTGTTTTTATCTGTCAGCACCACCATGTTGTTCGATTCGGACCGTATAACCACAAAATCCCAGTCGCTGCAATTGTATTGCATTAGCGTGAACTGCTGTTTTGTAGCATCTATTTCAGTTTGAAGGCCGTAATTTCCTGCAATACTTTTTATCGCATCCGAATCATTTTGATCAGTAAAAAGTGCATTAAACCGCCCTTTCGTCATTTTTACTGCCTTGTCTTTGCAGGTAACCAAAAGTTGCGATTTTCCGTTTCTTACCGACAATCCCTGCGACACAATTATACCTTCAAATACTGTTTCTTTTTTGTCGTTATAGCCCAGCGAGATTTTTATCTCATTTCCCGGAACAAAATCTTTGCCTTCACTATTTTCGAAAGGTTCGTTAGCAAGTCCGATTGCGCCACCATCAACTAACAGAATAGTAGCCGAACTTATCCGGTTCACCTCCATTTGAACGGAGATTTCCAGAATTTCGATCACATCCTTTATTTTGGAGCCGTTGATAAAAATATCGAAGCTCACTACGCCGTCTTGCTGTTGTAATACTTTTGCCATGAATTTTATATTACCGGAGGAAAAGTGATTTTATCTCCGGGTTTTAAATCTCTGAAATGAGTTAATTCGTTATGTTGAGCCACTTTTATATAGTAACTGCTGTCGCCGTAAATCCGGTAACACATCAGCGGCAGATTGTCGCCGGCCAAAACCGTTCTCACATGCGTTAAATCCGCAGAGTTCTTCTTTTCTTCAAGAGCTTTTTTCTTTGCACTGACTGATGCAATGATCATTACTGTTGCCTCAGCTCTCATGGGAGTGCCGTCCATATCGAGCATGGTGTAATTTATATTCCATGATTTCAACCTTCCCTGAAACAGTGATTGGGTTCCCCAGTAAACTTTTAGATAATTGGGCTCATGAATATCACCGTTGTAGGTGTAAACCAAATCTTTAACCTTTTTTATCTGATCATCAACCTTTTCGTCAGTGATTACACCTGTTCCGTCAAAAAAAAGAACAATTTCAAACAAACCGGCAATTCCACCTTTGTATTTTACAGACTGTGCGCTTGAGCCGTTTGTCGTGTCGGCTACTGTATATTGCTGCTCGTTTTTAAACTTATAGTTTTCAGGATTTACCAAAAGATTGTATTCTCCAAGCTGGCTCGAAAAATCGGGATCTTTGTAAGCCACAATCTTCATTTTTGTTAGTTCGCCCATGTCTGCAGTTTACCTTACTGTTTTGGTTTCTATTTTTTGCATTATCTTTTCGAAACAATCTTTCTCAATTTCTTTTTTAAGTTGTTCCAAATATTTGGAAAGGTCTTCTTTTTCAGATGAAAACTCCCCAATTGAAGAAGTTTCACTGGACACAATTCCCCTGACGATAAGCTCTTTAACTATTAATGTCATGTATTAATCTTTTCTGAAAAGTCTGTATTTTAATGTCAGCGATTCAATGGCTAATTGATTACTTGTGCTGTTAAGCGCCGATAATTCCCACGAAATTGGAAAAGCCTGAATGACAGACCAAGAAGCTAATGGTGAACCATCTGCCCCCAAAAGAGATAATTTTATATCTTTTGGTTCAAACTTAAAGTCCTCCAGGGCTTCCCGGCACCATGTATCCAGGGCGGAATTAGACATCAGACATCGCTTTAACACCAGGTTCTCATATTTAGCGGGTGTAGGAAGGTGATGCACAAAGTTATTGTCACCACCTTCCTTCATGGGTACGGTATCTATGGTTACCTTCAAACCGGAAACCTCCTGAAAACTACTGTCCGTTTCATCCAAACCATCAAATCTGACGGAAAAATAAAACGCCGTTGGAGGAGTGTAATCAGGTATGAAGAAACTGTCTTTTCCCATACAATTTACCCGTTAGCAATGGTTAAACCTTCGTGCATAATTTCAATGCTTTCAACGGCCACTTCATTCGCATCCGATTTCAAATCGGTTGAACTGATTTTTGTGGGCCAGGCATTGTTCAGCGTCCATGTCATGGTTGGGCTTCCACTTTCATCCAAAAGTTTAATCACAACATTTTGCCGTTCTATGGTATTCATTTTTATTTTATTGTACCAGTCCCAGAAACCATTATCGTTGGCAAATACACCTTTTTTCATGGTTATATTGCTGTTTTTAACTATTCCCGGCATATTTATTTCTGAAAATACCGGGTTGTTGCCATGCCTGTAAGAAATAGGCTGCGCTTCAATATCCAGCCCGCTTACTTCCTGAAAAGGAATATTTGTTGTGCTTCCCCAATCTACCATAAAATAAAATTTTGGTAGTGGCCAGTTGTTGTCTTGTTTTTCGCCTGCCATGATGTTATAATTTTAAAATTTTTAATAGTTTATTTATGTTATGATTTTTGCATTTGCTGTTCAAATGTTACTACGATAAATTCTGCCGGTCTGACGATTGCCAGTTTAACTGAAATCAGCATTTTACCCTCCAGAATATCCAGACTTGTCATGGTTGCACCCAAACCCACCTGCACATCGAAAGCATCGTCGGGTGAAGCTCCGGCCAGTGCGCCCTGCTTCCATTTTTCCGTCAGGAAATTCACGATCATACTTTTTACAGTTACCCAGGTATTTGCATCGTTCGGTTCAAAAACGTAGGAACGCAGCGCCATTTTTATGGATTGTTCCAGCATAATCATGGTACGCCTTACGTTGATGTATTTCCAGTCGAGGCTGTTACCATCCAAAGTACGGGCGCCCCAAACCAGTGTACCAACTCCCGGAAAAGTTCTGATGGCGTTTATTGATTTGCCGGAAACTGCATTCACATTTAAATCTTCCTGCTGATCGTGCGTAATATTCACTGCCGGTTTAATAACGCTGTTCAGGCTGACATTTGCAGGCGATTTCCATACTCCCCGGTTATTGTCAGTCATGGTGTAAATTCCTGCCATTGCCGCTGAAACCGGAAGCAGATTCATAACAGCCCTGATTTCATCTAAAAGATTTACATATGTTGGACTTGTGGCCACTAACCCGAGATGAAGATTCCGCTCGTTGTTTCTTACCGTTTTTTGAATCGCTTCCTTTTCTTCATCGCTCATTTCTTCGGTAATTTCCGGCGCTGCCTCTTCTTTAAATTTGGTCACAAGTTCTTTGGCAGGCTTTTCAGGCAAAATTGCTGAAAGGTCTACTTTTTCATCGAGGTTTTTAAAAGTGATTTCATCTTTCTGAACAATGCTGGTATGCAGCCAGGGATAATAAGCAGCGGCATAACTCAGGTATTCGGTACCAATTTTTTCCCTGTAATGATTGACATTATCGCCATCGTCTCTGCTGTTGTAGCCATCATACAAATCCATAATAGCAATTCGGTTTTGCATTTTGGCGCATTGTGCCAGTACTTGTTTGTAAATCTCGTAACAATCGTCGCCCAGTGCCACGGCATCCGGAATAACAATCATGGTAGGTTCCTGCTCCTTGAATAACGTTTTTAAACCGCCTTCAATGGGATTGTCCTTTTCATCAGTGCTGGTTCCCAAAAGCTCGTCTTTGACAATTTTCTGCGCATCTTTTCCTTTATATGTGCCAACCGAAACAATGTAACATGTTCCGCCACCGTTGGCATAAAAAAGTTTAAGGCTGTTAAAAAGAAAAAGCTGGTTGTCGGCATTGTATTCAATCGCCCTTTCTTCGTCGTTAATGGTAATTGAATTTGCAGGTTTAGCTCCCTCCGCAACCGGATCCAACGTAAATTTAGGGCTGAATGCACCCCCGAAAAGAAGGAGATATTCAGCAAATGAAGTAATTCTGGTGGGTTTATTCACCAAAGATTTTCCATTTCTGGACGCCTTTTCGGTGTACCCGATAAAAGCCGGAATTGCTGTAGCAACCTCAACAACGGAGCCTGGAAAAGCATTGACCTCTTCGATATAGACCCCGGGTGTCATTAATTTTTGTGCCATAATTTTTGATTATTAATTGTTTATATAAAAATGTGAGAATAAAAAGTCTCATTTGTTTTGGTTTCATCACGGTACAATTGCTCAGCAGAAGCCCTCGCCAGATTTTTCAACACTACCTTGCTTTTTCCGTTCCCGGCGCTGTAATTATCAACCAATTGATAATTCTCATCGGATTGTTCAGCAAGTGAAATTTCACTTTTCGATTCGAAAACAAGTGCCTCTAAATTTGAGTGTATTTGTTGTATTTGCGGTGAATTAAAAACCTGTTCTTTTCCTTTATTGATAATACTTAGGTTCTTAAATTTATTATACACCGGACTTACCAGGAAATATTTCCAGATTGTTTTTCTGTTACTGAAATTTATGGCATATTCAATTTTCCCTTTTTCTTTAAACTGATTAAAAAGCTTTCCGGGAAACAATTCGACAACAGCAAGAGGTTTTTTCCAAACGGCTTTGCTGTAATGGTAAAATTTCTTCACACTATTATTCTCTGAATGAAAAAGAATTAGTCCCTGCGGTAAATTGGAAATATTAAAACTGTTGGAGTTTTGTATTGAAAGCAAAATGTTTTGGGAAGGTATTTCATTCCCGGCAGCATCGGTAAAACGGTAGTCTTCACCAGCTTTAAAATCCGGGATTGAAAATTTTTCATAAACAACCTGTACCAGTTCATTTTCACCGGCAAATTCCTCCTTATTTAAAACAAAACTATCATCTCCATCATTTTTAACGTCGGTTAAATTATTAAAATACAGTAGTTTGTTAGCCAGATTGTAAATTGGCAAATCTGTATAGTTGATATAAAAAGGATCTGAACAGTTTAAATATAATTGCAGTGATTCGACCTCATTAAGCGGCTCCGGCAATTCCGGGTTGGAGGAAAGCAAATGAAAACCGCCGGGAAAAGGTTTTACTACAATTCCAAAATTGTTTATTAACCTGTGTGAATCTTCATCAAGTGAAACTTCAATTGATTTAAACAGTTTATCATTAAAATACTGATGCCTGAAAAAGAATGTAAGTATATGATTAAAAGCTTGTTTCATGTTTACAGGTTAAGTTTGATTTTCAGTTTGCTTAACAGCAGGAATTATTTTCTTCATCGGTACATCATCAAATACCAGCATGCTTACTTTGTATAATACTGAAGGCATTAGTTTGCTTCCAACGGCAGACCACAGATGGCTTAATTCAGCGTAATCCAGTTTGCACAATTCGAAACTTAATTTGTTTTTAGAAGAACCGGAATTATTGGATGGATCCAATGCAATTCTTTTATTGACTTGAAAAAATCGAATAAGCGAAGAAAGGTAACTTAACCCTTCGGTATAAATGGCGCTGTCGAAATTGGCGCAAAAAAGCAACTGCAAATTTAAATGCAGTGAAGGATTTTTTTGTGCAAACGAACCATTTTCAGCTCCAATGGAACGATTCATGCTGTTTTTTAATGCAGCTTCCTCATCCAGACTAATCAGAAAAAAAACTATTTTCCCATCAACATTCTGCGCAACAGAGCCATCTGCCTTAACAATATTTGACAGAACAACTTTGTTCTCCGAAATCGAAAATTCATTTCTGAAATGTTCGTTCAATAAATCCCGAATTAAAACCAAGGCAACATCAATCATAATAATAGTTAGAATATTCTCAGCCAATGTCAATATTGAGAATTTGAATTGCTGACAATTTAATGGTTAATTCCCCTGTAAATCAAATTTTTAAAACACAAACTAAAGTGTTTAAAATAAATTTCACTGACAATTTACAACAAAAATATAAAATAGTAATATATCTTTTAATATTATTTCGTATTTTCACCTAAATAATTTTGAATCCTTTAAAAAATTCTGAGCAATGGGAAACAGCATTTTAATCACAACATTCATAATTTCAGCATTCTACACAGGGGAGGTTTTGGTCGGTAACTTAATCTTTTATCTTTTGTTATTGGGATTTTTAATTTTTCCGGTAGGGACTTATTTCATTTTTAGGAATCTCAAAAATAAAACCGCACTAAATTATGATGCACTATTGGGAAAGATTCGAATGCTTGAAGAACAAAACAGAATCTTTTTAAAAGAACAAAAAAACCATTCAGCAGAAATTTCTTCACTGAAGGAAAAGCTTGCTGATATTGAAAATAAACTGACCCAGTGGAATACAGAGAAGGCAGATTTGGAGAAGGAAATTCAATTAATAAAAGACAAACTTCAACATTTCCGTAAAAATGACGATATCATTGTTGAATATTACATGAATGAAAAATCGGGTGATTAATATTTCTGGCTTTGATTAAAGAATACTTTTCCCTTCCTTGATTCTTTCCATTTTCAGCCCTGCCTGAATATCTTTTAACCGAATTATGTTGTCCTTTCTGCCCAAACACTTTAAAATACTGTAGTGTAGTATATTAACAATAGAAGCAGCACTTAATTCATGCTGTTCGGCCAGAGATTCCAAATCTACATCCTTATCGTACTCAAACTGGCTGGTTTTTGACTTTTCCCATAAAATGAATCTTTGGTGGGCATCAGGCATTTCAAAATCGAGAACAAGCTGGAAACGTCTGAAAAAAGCTTCATCAATGTTCTTTTTAAAATTGGAACTCAAAATGACCAACCCGTCAAAATCTTCCATGCGTTGCAGCAAAAACGATACTTCCTGGTTGGCGTAACGATCGTGAGAATCAGAAGTATTGCTACGTTTGCCAAAAAGTGCATCAGCTTCATCAAAAAAGAGAATCCAGTTTTTCGATTCAGCCAAGTCAAAAACGCGCGACAGGTTTTTTTCGGTTTCGCCAATATATTTTGAAACCACCATCGACAAATCAACCCGGTACACATCCATCTCACAATATTTCCCCAACAAACTGGCAGTTAATGTTTTTCCTGTTCCGGGCGGCCCTGTAAACAATACTTTAAAACCGGGTTTAATTTTTTTCCCAAATTGAAATTTATCCTTTAAATCTCTGCCGTGGCGCACGTAATCTTTAATCTCCTCAAGCCCCTGTAGCAGATGCTCCTGAACAACCAAATCATCCCATTCCTGACTGGTTTCTATTCTTTTTGCCGGAAAATTGGGATTAAAATCAGGTTTATATTTTTCTCCGGTTGTTATTAGAAACAGATATTCCTGCGAAATGGACAACAACCCGTTCAAAAATGGTTCGTTCATGGAAGAACTCTCCAGCGAAAGAATTCCTTCGCGGTGAAAAAAATGCTCTTTGCCAAATAACTGCAGCAACTCAAACCTTTTTTCCAAATTGGCGCCTGCAAGCAAAAAAATGGCTGTTTCGCCTGTGGGAAGATATCCTTTGATGTTATTGTTCCTGATTCCGCCAAATTCAGTAAACGGAATATCGTACAGGGCATTTTTTGTATGCAACAAGTCCAGCAGAGATGGTTTAACATGAGGTATTAATGCCAAAATTAAAATCAGTCTTTCTTCCAAACCCATGGAATGTTTTTTTATCAGCCTGGCGTAAGGAGAATCCTTTTTTTCAACAGATGGCAACCGGATTTTATATATTTCATCCTCAGGCAACGACTGCTCAAAAGTTATTTTACCTCTTATAAGTATTAACTTTTGAAACCACTCCAACTCCTGTTCTATCGTTTTGGCGTTTGCCGAATGAAATCTCATTTGAAAAAAGTTAAGTTTTACAATCTGTTATATAAACATCCAATTTAAAGAATGTTCATAAATAAAGTTAACGCTATATGAAATATCCCGCACCTTCTTCAAAATCAACATAACCGAAACAGAACATTTTTCGTATCTTTGAACTGCATTTGGCAAATCAGTTTAACAATCTGATTTTCTGACTAAAACAAATAGAAGTTAAACAATAAAAAAGCAATTTATCA
>CAYUBV010000026.1:0-17955 GCA_964443035.1 uncultured Tangfeifania sp. | reverse complement strand
GCCCATAATTTTTGCCAGTCGTTTTCGCCCACAACCGCAATGCGGTTAATGTGGTTGAAGTGTTTGAAATAGGTTTTTACATCCTCGGCAAAAGCCTTTGGCTCAATGCCATCGATGTTGTCAATCTGAATGTAAAGTTTAATCTTTCCATACTCTTTCACTGTTTTTTCAATCAGTGGAGTAATTTTGTCGTAGTCGCTTTTATCAAGCCGGCCATCCACTTGTATGGCAATTAAATCTTTGTTTGTTAAATCCAATACTCTAAACATGTCGGTCTTTTTTTTATGATTATTTAAATTATTTGTTATCAGTCATCCAGCCCGAAAGCATAATAATGCACACCGGGTAACCCTTCGTAAATTCCCTCAAGCATCACGCCGCCTTCAGTATCTTCCAGAATATTTTTGAACTCTTCCACAGTGGTAACCGATTGGTTATTTACACGGAGAATAATAAATCCTTCTCTTACTTCGGTTTTCTGCCGCAATAAACCTGCATGCAGCCTGGTAATTCTTACACCGCCTTCAATTCCGATCTCTTCCGCTATTTCATCGCTCACAGTAGCCATTTCGGCGCCCAAATCCTTAATCAGTTCACTGCGTCTAACTTCTTCAGCTTCAGTTGCTCCTTCCAGACTTTGCAATTCAGCAGTACGCTCAATTGTTCTTCCGTCGCGGTTTATTACCAAATCAATTTCATCTCCCGGCCGATGCGTGGCTACAGATTCCTGGAGTTGTGAAGCCTGCGTAATTTTCCTGCCGTCAATTTCTATTACAACATCACCGGCTTTAATGCCAGCTTCATCTGCTGCGCTGCCTGTGTTTACGCTGTCGATATAAGCACCTTCGGTAACATCCAGGCCTTCTTCTTCAGCAAAATCGCCGGTAATATTTCGGATGACAACTCCGAGATAACCGCGTTGTACGCTCCCGTATTCGAGGAGGTCGCTTACTACTTTATTTACAATATTCGACGGAACGGCAAATCCATAACCGGAGTAAGTACCGGTAGGGCTGGCAATTGCGGTATTAACGCCCACAAGGCCACCCTGCATGTTTACCAGCGCGCCGCCGCTGTTTCCGGGGTTAATTGCTGCATCGGTCTGAATAAACGATTCGACGGCATATTGCTCGCGAAATATATTGATGCTCCTCGATTTTGCACTGACAATTCCGGCAGTAACAGTGGAAGTCAGGTTAAACGGATTTCCAACCGCCAGCACCCACTCACCCACTTCAATATCTTGTGAATCAACCATGGGAATAGTAGGTAGTTCACTCTCTTCAATTTGAATCAGCGCCAGGTCGGTATTCGGATCGGTTCCGATAACACTTGCCTGGTAAGAACGGTTATCATGTAAAGTTACATTCACCTCATCGGCATCGGCCACTACATGATTGTTGGTAACAATGTACCCGTCGGAATTAATAATAACTCCTGAACCTGTTCCCTGGCGTCGCCGCGGTTGCCTTTGTTGCCGGTTGTCTTCCCTTTCCTGTTCGAAACGCCTGAAAAATTCCCTGAAAGGATCGGGCAGTTCCCGTAAATCAGGCCTTTCCTGCTGTTCCACTTCCTGAAATGAGTTGATGTGAACCACTGCATTCATCACCTGTTTTGAGATATCGGTAAAATCGAGCGGAACAGCTTCGCCTTCGCTGTTTGTGGTATACAAAACACTTGTTGGTGCTCCTTCGGGCAACTGTGCAACTTGCGGCGTATCAGTCTCATTTATATTGAATGCAACAAATACTGCGATTGTAAGCGCACTTGCAAATAATGCAGATAAAATTGGTATTCTATATTTTTTCATCGCTAAGTTTTTTTAATTTTTCAGTTTACTCTCCATTGTAATTTCAAGCGAAAGCGCCTTGGATACAGGACAATTTTCTTTCGCTTTTTCAGCCAACTCCCTGAATAAATCCTCGCCAATTCCGGGAACTTCTGCTTCTGTTATCAGGTGGCTCGATTTTATTTTGAATCCGCCATCTTCTTTCACAAGTCCAACTTCGGCAGTAGTTGAAATCGACTTTGGCTCATAGCCTTCATCGGACAACAACATTGAAAAAGCCTGGGAAAAACATCCGGCATGCGCTGCCCCGATTAATTCCTCCGGGTTGGTTTCTTCTCCGTTTTCAAACCGCGATGAAAAAGTATAGGCCAATTCCTTGTCAACTGAACCCATTTTCATGGTCCCGTTTCCATTTTTCAAATTTCCTTTCCAAACAGCATGTGCTTTATTTTTTTTCATAATTAAACCTTTTTAAATGATTATTTTATCTTTAATTTAAACTCGTAATTTTTTAAAGAACATGTTTTTATTCACCATTACAACTGTCTTAAAAACTATGCCAAAACCGGCATAAATGAAGGAACTGCATAAAAGCAGGGGTATTCAGGGGATTTGATTTTTGAAATGTGGAAAATGCCGGAATTACTTGTGAATATGTGCCCCACTTTGTGGAGATTTTCTTCAGTTTACAGCGATAAAAGCATGTATTTTGCTTTAACCGATTTAAAAAGAATCCGGGGATTGAGTTTTTTGGCAGTTCTACCCGAACTGTTTTTGAGAATTTTCAAACCGGAGAATGACTTTATTAAGTTTTTGAGCGATTTGTTTTTCTGTTTCTTTCCAGTCGGGATTGTTCGAGTTTCCATTAAGGGCAACCGGATTGTAGCATCCCACTTCCGTTTCGTTGTCGGAGTGTTGACAGATCACAAAATTGCACTGCATTTTGGAAAAATTATCCTCCGTACCTGAACCGGGGAAATTGTTCTGAAAATCGGTATGCCGGGACCCGATTATGATGAATTTCCGGAAACCGATGTGAAACTCTTCTTTCAGCCTGTCGTGAATTTTTATTTCAGAAACAATGTTAAATCCCTCATTTTTAATAAATTGCTTCAACTCTTTCAACGTTGGTTCAAAACCAAAATTTACTGTTTTTTTTATGTAATCATTTGTTTTCATTTTAATAATAAGAAACAGGATTTATTTCATTTTCCGTTTTAAAAGCTGGGCATTTATGGCAACAATAACAGTACTCGCACTCATCAGAATTGCTCCGAGTGCCGGACTTATCATGATTCCTGCGGTGAACAATACACCGGCTGCCAGTGGAATGGCAACCACATTATACGCAGTGGCCCAAACAAAGTTTTGGATCATTTTTTTGTAGGTTTCTTTACCGAAGAGAATCAGCGAAGCAATATCGTGCGGATTGCTGTTCACCAAAATAATATCGGCGGTATCGGCAGCCACATCGGTTCCGGAGCCCACCGCAATTCCCACATCGGCTGTGGCCAGGGCCGGGGCATCGTTGATTCCGTCGCCTGTCATGGCAACATATTCTCCTTTGTTGCGCAGTTCTTTTATTTTTTCCAGTTTCTGGTCGGGCATCAAGCCGGCATAATAATGGTCGAGCCCCAGTTCTTCGCTCACACTTTTGGCTACTTTTTCATTGTCGCCGGTCATCATGTACAATTTCAATCCGTTTTCTTTCAGTGTTTTAACGGCTTCGTATGATTCTTCCCTGATTTCATCCGACATGGCAATGTAACCAACAGCCTTTTCATCTGCCACTACAAAAACCATTGTTTCGCGTTCATTTTCACCTTTCAGATCATCAGGCAGCTCCATGTCGTTTTCTTCGATATAACCGGGGCTAACAATTTTTATGTTTTTCCCGTCAACTTTTCCTTCGATTCCTTTGCCTGTGATGGAATTAAAATCTTCCGGCTTTTTAATTTCCACCTCTTCCTCTTCGGCTTTCTCCAAAATACCTTCTCCGAGCGGATGTTCCGATTCCGACTCGAGGGAGGCTGCCAGGCTGAGAATTTTTTTATCGTCGTAATCATCCGAAAAAGAACCGTACCGCGATACGGCGAAATTTCCTTTGGTAAGAGTGCCTGTTTTATCAAATACCAGCAATGTGATTTTTCGCGAATTTTCAAAAGCCGTGCGGTTTCGAATCAACAATCCTTTTTGGGCCGAAACCGAGGTTGAAATGGCCACAACCAGCGGAACTGCAAGTCCCAGGGCGTGCGGACAGGTAATAACCATTACGCTGGCCATTCGTTCGAGCGCAAAAACAAACGGCTGCCCGATTATGAGCCAGGTAGCGAGTGTACCAAAGCCGACGGTCAGCGCAATAATTGTAAGCCAAAAAGCTATGCGATCGGCCAGGTGCTGTGTTTTCGATTTTTCACTCTGCGCTTCACGCACCATATTAATAACTTTGTTCAGGTAAGCATTCTCTCCGGCTTGTTCCACTTTTACTTTGATGGAACTTTTGCCGTTTATTGTTCCGCCGATAACTTTATCGTCTTTCGATTTTGTAACCGGTTTCGATTCTCCGGTTACCATCGACTCATTGATGCTGCTTTCGCCTTCATAAATTACCCCGTCAACAGGAATTTTCTCTCCCGGACGAACCAATACTTTATCATCGCTTTCCAGTTCATCGATTTTCACATCACGGGTGTCGCCGTTTTTAATCACGTGAGCTTTGGTGGGCATCAACTCTACGAGACTTTGGAGGGCACCCGAAGCTTTAACTACCGATTTCATTTCAATCCAGTGCCCAAGCAGCATAATATCAATTAATGTGGCAAGTTCCCAAAAGAAAGTATCGCCTTCCAATCCGAAAGTGGTAGCAGTACTGTAGCCGAACGCAACTGTTATAGCCACTGCAATGAGGGTCATCATTCCGGGCTGCTTTTGTTTCAACTCATCGACCAAACCGGTTAAAAACGGCCAGCCACCATAAAAATAGATGAAGCCGGAAAGAACAAATAAAATGTAGTCTGAAAACTGAAAGGTGAATTCATAACCCAGCAGCCCCTGTACCATTGGAGACAACACAAGAACAGGAACAGTTACTGCGAGTGAAATCCAAAACCGCAGCCGAAAATCTTTGATCATTTGTTTGTGGTGTTCGGTATGGTCGTGCCCATTATGCTCATGGCCCCCATGTCCATTTCCATCGTGATCATGCTGATGCTCTTCATGATCATGCCCGTTGGATTTATTGTTTTTACCTGAATGATTTTCGTGCGATTTCATAATCTCTTTTAGTTTCTGTTTTTTACAGAATTAACCTTTACCATCGTTGGCAGTTAACCATTCGTAAATTTTATCGGTATCCTCTTTTTTACACAATTCGGTTCCCGGAGTCATGGTAGCTGCGGTACCCGCTGCCACTCCGTAACGGATTGCCTGTTCGGGCCAGAGTCCGTCTGTGCATCCCATCATCACTCCGGCAATCATTGAATCGCCTGCTCCCACCGCACTTTTTACAGGCATTACCGGTGGAACAACGTATTCTACATCATTATCCCTGCTGGCAAATAAAGCACCTTTTGTTCCGAGCGACACAATTAACACAGCACAATATTCTTTATCCAGTATTTCTTTTACTGAATCTTCCAGATCCATTCCGTCGATGCTTTTTTTATTCAGTATTCCTTTAATCTCCCGCAAATTGGGTTTTATCAGAAATAATTTTTCTTTGAGCGCTTTTCGTAAGGGCGGACCTGAAGCATCTAAAATCATCCGGATATCGTTTTCGCGGGCATGTTTTGCAACCCGGGCATAAAAATCATCCGGCACTCCCGGCGGAAGGCTTCCGCTGGCAATCAGGTAATCGGGTTTGGGAGAAAAATTATAAATGGCATCGAGTGCATTTTTCCATACTTTCTCTTTCATTTCATTTCCAGGCATCACAAAACGGTACAGGTTTCCGGTTTTATTGTCGTTCACCATCAGGTTTTCTCGCGAATTTTTACCGGAGTCGATAACTTTATAATCAACTCCTTCTTCATTTAGAAGTTGCTGAATTTTATCGCCGGTTTCGCCGCCGGCCACAAAAAGTGCGGTCGTTTTACCGCCCAGCTTTTTAATGGCCCTCGATACGTTAATTCCCCCGCCTCCCGGTGCAAAGGTTGGCGACTGGCACCTGGTTTTTTTTTCAGGAACCACCAGTTCAGCCTGAACTGTTTTATCCAGAACCGGGTTCATGGTTACAGTTAGTATATTCATTTTATTTACTGTTTATGTTTTACGGTTGAAAACAACCACTGATTCAGGAGTTAAAACCCTGAAAGTAAAAGAAGAAGTAAGGTAAAGTTTTACCTTTTCGGTGCTGTGGCTATCGTAGCCTATCGTAATATCCTGCCCGATAACAAGTTCGTAATCTCCGCCACGTTCTGATACGAGGAATGTATTTTCATTGGAATGATTGATGATTACCTGGCCACCCAAAATTTCCTGAATCTGTTTCTGAACCGGGTATCCTTCAGATAATTCAACAATATTTAACCAGTCTTTGGCGGAAACTACCAATGTATAAGGACCTTCTACAGCATTCTCTTTTAAATAAACAGTTTGATTGCTGATTTCTTTAATAAAATCGTTAACATCAGACGGAACAGTTACAGGCGCTTTCTCCGATGAAGTTTTCAAACCTTTAATGCTTGCCGGCTCAAAACCTTCATAAATGGTTTTTTCCTCAAATAAAGCTACCTCTTTGGCTGCTTTTTCGAGCGGTTCGAGATTGGGATCTTTTGCTCCCCTGTCGATGTTATCGAGTTCCCATAAATCCATTTCAAATGGTTTACGAATCTCAACCAGCGGGAGCACTTCCCTGATTCCATAATTCACACCCTCATCATCCTGATTATCGGGCGTAACCAACCTGCCGGTAGATACACTTCCAAATTCAAGTCCGTTTGGCCCGTCGATATCTACAAATTTACGGCCGGTTAAATATGTTTTTAATATATCATCCAATTGTTCTGTTATTTCGTCCCATGCCTTGTCGGAAATAGGAGCGAGTGATTTTCTCAGTATATTCATAATGTGTCTTTTTTTTTGATTAATCGTCTTCGAGTTTTAGAATGTCTTTTTCAGTAAAAAGATAAGTACTCATTTTCTCGTCCCAAACTTTATCATTTCTCCGCAACCATTCGAGTGCCATGCAGGCGTGTTCAATTTCTTCGTCGCGGTTATGCTTTAAAATCTTTTTTAGTTGCTGGTCGGTTGCCGCATCCATTCGCTGCTGATACCAGTCGATTGCTTCGATTTCTTCTTTGAGCGAAACGAGCGCCCGTATTTTGTTGCGGGTTTCTTCAGATAATTCTGATGGTGGTTCATGATAATTTTGCATTGTCACTTATTTTAAAAGTTAATATTCTCATTATTAAATAATTCAGCTACTTTTTCCCAGTTTACTAAATTCCAAAAAGCTTCTATATATTCTTTCCGTCTGTTCTGATATTTCAGGTAATAGGCATGTTCCCAAACATCGAGGCACAAGAGCGGTTTTCCCTGAATGGATGCCACATTCATTAAGGGATTATCCTGATTTGAAGTAGATGTAATCAAAAGTTCATCATCCTGCTTTTTAATTAACCATACCCACCCTGAGCCAAAAAGTTTCATTCCTTCTTCAGAAAACTCATTTTTCAATTGTTCAAAATTTCCAAAATACTTGATAATCGTATCCTGCAGGTGAACATTCTCCAGTTTTGCTGAAAACGGAGTTAGTATCTGCCAAAAGAGGGCATGGTTAAAAAACCCTCCCCCATTGTTTCTTACAGAATCAGTGTATTGCGATACGTTGGCAAAAATATCTTTGAGCTCCATTTTTTCAAGTTCAGTACCTGCAATTGCTTCATTAAATTTTTTGAGATAGGAAGTGTGATGCTGCAAATAATGAATTTTCATTGTGTCTGCATCGATGTATGGTTCCAACGCATGATATTTAAATTCCAGTTCCGGTAATATAAAAGCCATAAATTCACAAATTTTCCCGTAAAATACTTTTCATTTCGGTCATAAAATCATCTTCGGTTTTACCGGTTTTGGCCTCAAGGTTTTTAAATGTTTCATTTTCATAGCCATCTTTCAGTTCCAAATCTCCGGCGGTAAGTTGAGGATACCGTCTTTTCAGTTCCAATTTTAAAGCTTCCCAGTTTTCTTTTATCGGATCGTAATTTTTCATAACGTATATTTTAAAAATATACCTGACGGGTAAATACCCGCCAGGTTGTTATTGAATCAGTTATTTTTACCTGTAAGCAACTTCAATGTTATTTTCCACTTCTTCGGCTCCACCTTCCATGGCGTTAATTTCGGCGTAAACTTTTTCACGTCGTGTTTTAACTGCTCCTTCGAGAATCGCAGTTTTTCCTTTAACTTCCACTGAAATATCGTCCTGATTTACATAAGGCGACCACCACAACTGATTTTCAATACTCTCTTCAAGTTCTTCATCGGTTTTAGGCGAGTCGTCCGGATCGACCTCAACAGGCGGATAAACTGTATTCCATCCATAAAAATCGTGGTAATAAGCATCTTCATCTGCCACACCAAGGTTATTTTCAACAGCAAGTACACCACTCACTTTTGAAGCAACTTCTTCGGCTTCCAGTTTTTCGTAATATGAATTCACGCTTCCATTTAAGTATACAATTCCTTCATCGGCAGTTACATCAATTTCCTCTTTTTCCAGAGCAAGGTCTTTTGCTATTGCCTGCTCTACATCATCTTCCAGTTCAGCATCGTTGGGAACAAATGCCGGACGTACCCTTAAATGATTGTTTACACCAAACACACCAACAACATTTTTCGCATCCTGCTCCGCAGCACGCTTGGCTTTCAGGTTATCTACCTCACCTGTAAGGGTAACAATTCCATCGTTTACAGTTACCGTTGGGTTGAAAGAATATACGCGTGGATCATACAATAGTGCATCTTCCACAGCTTCTTTTACTTCTTCGTCGGTTTTATCAACATATTTATCTTTACGCATGTGCTCATCGCGGGCCCATTTTTCAACCGACAGGTTATCTGCATCAACCGAGTTAACGCCCGTAACCCATGCGTCGGTTACAGCGAGGTAATGTTCGTCGGCACTGCCAACGGTTCCTGAAAGGGTAACATTACCATCATCCACTTTTACGTCAATCAATCCGTCATCCACCCTGACATCAAATTCCAGATTCCGTACAATATCCTGCCGGATTTCAAAATCAGCACGTTCTTCAGGATAATCAATTTCCAGATCGTTCACAACTTCTTTTACACCTTTTACCCCTTTGGTTACATGTGCTGCAAGTTTTTTTTCCTGAAAGGAATCTACCGTACCATCCAGTGTGACATACCCATTCGCAACCGTAACAGAAACTTCATAAGAATCTGTAGCCGGGTCGTTTAACAGGGCATTCTTCACTTCTCTTTTTATTTTGGAATCGGGCCGGTCGGGTGTATCCACTTCAATGTTATTTACAACTGCTCTCACACCTTTAACAGTACGTGCGATTTTTACAGCCCTGTCCTTAGCTAAAATATTATCAACAGAGCCACTGAGGGTAACAATTCCCTCGCTGGTTGAAACATCGATCATATGAAAAGGTGTAGTGGGATTCAGCATCAGTTCACTGTTAACAGCTTTAGTAATTTCCTGATCGGAAAGTTCGTTAGCTGTAAGTTGGGTAATTGAACCAAAGAGTAACAAAACGGTTAATGCCAGAAAATTTGCCAGTAAATTTTTCTTTAGTATCATGACTTCTCCTTTTTAAAATTTATACTTAGTTTTTGTCACTCTTCTAAAGAAAAAGTTATGCCGCTTTTCAGACTGTACCCATAAAAACCTATTAATCAAAAATATAGAATGCAGCTTTCAATTCTGCTTGTAACCGGTTGTTTGTTGAATTAATCCACAACCGAGGTTTAAATCCACACAAATAGGAATTGTTTGCTGTTAATTTGGAGAAAATTGAAAAGAAATAAAAAAACCAGGCAGGTGCCTGGTTTAAAAATTTATATGATTTATATGCTCATCCTAACTGCTTATTTCAGGATTTGAATATCGTATTGTTTGATTTTATTGTACAGCGTTTTCCGGTCGATATTCAGAATTTTTGCTGCTTTTGATTTATTGTAGTTGGCTTCCACCAAAGCGTTTGTAATTACCTCTTTTTCTGTTATTAATGTTGCTTCTTTCAGTTCTGTAACATCCTCATGCTCCGAAGAATTATTTCTTCCGTGCTGTGAACTCAAATTATTAAACCTTATTTCATCGGGTAATACATCGGCGGTAATTACATCGGAAGGAGTAAGCAATACTGCACGGTTAATTACATTCTGAAGTTCACGCAGGTTGCCAAACCACTTATAATTGTAAAAAAGTTTTTTGGCATCGTCGTCAATACCTTTAACCGATTTATTAAAAGAAACATTTGCTTTTTCAATAAAAAACCGGGCAAATTCCAGAATATCATCCCCCCGCTCTCTAAGTGGCGGTAAAGGAATTGTGAAACCATTCAGCCGGTGATAAAGATCTTCCCTGAATTCATTGGCTTCCACTTTCTTTTTCAAATCTTCGTTGGAGGCGGTAATTATGCGCACGTCCACTTTAATTACTTTATTATCGCCTACTTTGTTAATGAAGCGCTCCTGGAGGGCCCGGAGCAGTTTCACCTGGTTTTCGTAAGGCAGATTACCTACTTCATCCAAAAAAAGCGTGCCACCTTTGGCCTGCTCAAAATAACCGATTTTGTTATTGATTGCCCCCGTGAAGGCACCTTTTATATGACCAAACAACTCACTGTTTGCCAGTTCTTTTGGAATTGCTCCGCAATCAACTGCCACAAAAGGTTTGTCTCTGCGGGGGCTGGCATAGTGAATGGCTTTGGCAATAAATTCTTTTCCCGATCCGGTTTCGCCTTCAATCAGCACCGTTAAATCAGTGGGAGCAACTAATTTAACATGTTGCATCACATTCTGAATGGTCTTGCTGTTCCCGGTAATAAAATTGTTCCTGAAAGAAACACTGTCCTCTTTTTCGTCTTTTGCACTAAGCGCTCTGTTAATCAGTTTTATTATTTCTTCGGGTTGTACCGGCTTGGTTACATAGTCAAATGCGCCTGACTTAATGAGCTTGACAGCCATTTTAACTTCGGCATAAGCTGTCATAATAATTACAGGCAATAAAGGTTTCTTCGATTTTATTTTTTGAAGGACTTCAAACCCGTCGGTGTTTGGAAGCCGGAAATCGCACAATACAATATCAAAATGATTTTCTTCTACCATTTTAATACCGCTTTTCCCGGTATAAGTTCCTTTAACATCAAATCCATGCTGCTTTAGGTGGTTAACAAGAAGATCGCACATGAAAGTATCATCGTCAATGACTAATACTTTTTTCATAAATATTCTCCGGTAAATTCAGTTAAAACTATAAATATTTAAACGTAAAATGGTCACCAGCAATTATTATTCAGCTACCATATATACGCAAAGATATAAACAATATTTGTAAATGAATAAATTGACTCTCCTGTTCACCGGGTTTTAAAATCAAATAACATTTCTGGTGCCAGCTATAAATAATAATATTTACAGTTTAATCCGGCAGAATAAAAGCAACCAGGCGATTAAACAGTTTGCCACCTGGTAGTTGTTTTATAGCTGTTTAAATATTCTTCGGTTTCTTCATTACTGTTTAAATTCTCCTTCTTCAAACCGAAACTGAAGGCGTTTTTGCAATTATGATTTATGTCACTTTTTTGACTATTAAAGAAATTTTTCTTTAATAAAGATTTGAGGCATTGAATTATCATTTCTACTCGTTTCATGATCGTTACTTTTTAAATGTTATTTTCCGATTCGTTTAACTGTTGCAGCAGAACGGCTGCATAAGCACTCATCGAAGTGCTTTGAATGATTATATTTTCAGGCAAATTGAGTTGTGCCGAGGTAAAATTCCAGATTGCTTTTACGCCGCAATTCACCATATCTTCGGCCACATCCTGTGCAACATTGTTGGGTGTGGTCAGAATCCCGATTTTAACATCCAGCCGGTCAGACAGGCTGAAAAGTTTGTTGTAATCCAGAATATGAATTCCACCGATGGTTTTTCCCACTTTTTCGGGGTCAATATCAAAAGCTGCAATTATTTTAAGTCCAAGTGCCTGGTGTTCCTGGTATGCCATAAGCGCTGATCCGAGGTTTCCGGCACCAATCAAAAAAGCTTCGTTGGTACGGTTAAACCCAAGAAAATCTTCGAGTCCATGAATTAACTGGTAAGTATCGTAACCCACCCGGGGTTTTCCTTTCACGCCTGTTACAGCCAAATCTTTTACCACCTGGGTTGGGTCGCATTTTAAATCTTTCCCGATAACCGGAGCAGAAATTGTCAGCACTCCCCTCTCCTTTAACTGCTCAAGGTAATACAAATAATTCGGCAACCGTTTTAACGTTGGTTCCGGCACCTGCTTCTTATTTTTATATTTCCCTGATACCTTCATTTTTCGGTTTCTTTGGTTGCACTTTTAATTTCACTACGAAAATATACACAATTTTATTTAAAGAAAAATTTCTTTATTGAATTTTTTGTTTGTTAACCGAAAATTAACCTGTAGCGAATTCAAATTTCAATCTCTTGTTTGTATTGAAAAGAAGATTTAGCGCCGTTTCATTATTTTAAAAGAAATTTCAGCACAGTTATTTTTGAACACCCATCGCATGACTCCTGTTGTAATTGTATATTAACTCATAAAAACAAGAATTATGGAAAACTGGAAAGAAGAAAACAATAAGTTGGTAAAAGAGTTCGAATTGGATGATTTTACAGGTGCGGCAGATTTTGTAAACAAGATTGTACCATTGGCAAACAAAGCCGATCATCATCCTGATGTATTGATTCATTCCTACAAAAAAGTAAAAGTCATGCTTACAACGCATGATAAAGGAAAAGTAACCGAAAAGGATTACGATCTGGCAAAAAAAATAGATAAGATTGACTAAAAAAAATCCAAAAAAGGATTTTAAGGATTATGAAACAAGTTGTGAATGACAGGATTATTTTTTGTGTCATTTCGACGACGCAGGAGGAGAAATCTTACCTTTAAAAACAGATTTTTCATCCGCCAGCCGGCGGATTGCCAATGACATATTTTCAAACAAGACCCTGAAACAAGTTCAGGGTGACGTTCTTAATGAAAGCAGCCAATAAACAATAAACATCCTGCTTTCCGCCAGTTGGCGGATTCAGCATCTCTGTCATCGCCTCATTATGGCCAACAAAATTGGGTGAACACTCAGAATTACGTAAATCCTTTTTTGGAAACTACTTGTTTAACTGCCAGAAATAAAAAGTTTTTTTTAAACCGCATGCACGGTTTCCACAATTTCCTGTCCTTTTTGAATGGCTTCCAAATTAAGCGGAATCAGTTTATGATACCTTTCGGGCAGTGATTTCTCTAACCCTTTTTCCACATTATCAATTTTTAAAATGGGCTTCACCTTCAGGTAGCTGCCAAAAACTATCATATTGAATACTTTCGGATTGCCCATATCAACGGCGGTTTTGGTGCCCTCCACTTTATAAATATTGATGTCTTTACGGGTAGGCGGATTAATTACGCCGTTAGGATCATACAACAACGTTCCGCCTGGTTTTACTGTGCTCTCAAACTTATCCATACTTTGCTGGTTGAGAATGATAGCAGTGTCGAATTCATGCAAAATGGGTGAACTGATGCGGTTGTCGCTTACAATTACGGTAACATTGGCAGTCCCGCCACGCATTTCAGGTCCGTACGACGGAAACCAGGTCACTTCCTTATCCTCCATAATTCCGGAATAAGCCAGAATTTTACCCATTGAAAGCACACCCTGTCCGCCAAATCCGGCTATAATTACTTCTTCGTTCATAGTTGCAGTTTTTAATTATTTGAAACAGGTTCACCTTTTTCGCTGTCTTTTAAATCGCCCAGCGGATAATACGGAAACATGTTTTCCTCCATCCATTTATTTGCCTGAACAGGAGTCATTTTCCAGCCTGAACTGCAGGTTGAAACAACTTCAACAAACGAGGTTCCTTTTTTATCGAGCACATTTTTGATGCCTTTTTTCAGGGCCCTTTTACATTTTCTAACCGAACCTGCAGTTTGCGCAGCCTGGCGGGTAACATAAGAAGTTCCCGGCAAATGGGCCACCAAATCGGTCATTTTCAACGGAAAACCATTGAGAGCCGTGTCTCTGCCACAAGGTGTGGTTGAAGTAACCATTTTTTCCAGTGTGGTCGGTGCCATTTGTCCGCCGGTCATTCCATAAATCCCGTTATTAATAAATACCACCAGCATATTTTCGCCGCGATTGCAGGCATGAATAATTTCTGCAGCACCTATTGATGCAAGGTCGCCATCGCCCTGATAAGTAAACACAAACTTATCGGGATTCAGGCGCGAAACTCCGGTTGCTACTGCAGGCGCCCTGCCGTGAGCTGCTTCCTGCCAATCGATATCGATATAATTATAGGCAAAAACAGAGCATCCTACCGGCGCAATGCCAATAGTTTTATCCTGAATTCCCAATTCTTCTATCAATTCTGCCAACAGTTTGTGAACTACACCGTGGGTGCATCCCGGGCAATAATGCGTAATGGTATCAACCTGAACTTTTGATTTACTGTAAACCAGGTTTTCCGGATTAATAATATCTTTTACATCCATAACTTACTCCTTTAATAATTTTTCTTCCAATGCCGTTACAACTTCGCCGGGTGATGGAATAATGCCTCCCATTCTTCCGAAATATTCCACACGGATTTTGCTGCCAGTTTCATAAACGGCCAGTTTAATATCTTCCACCATCTGCCCGGCATTCATCTCAACAGACAAAAAACCTTTTACTTTGCGGGCCAGTTCTCCAATCACTTTTTTAGGAAACGGAAACAACGTAACGGGTCTGAGCAGTCCCACTTTAATTCCTTTTTCGCGTGCAATTTCCACAGCTTTCTGGCAAACACGCGAAGAGGTTCCAAAAGCCACCAAAACATATTCAGCATCGTCGCACTGAATGGCTTCGTACCGTTGCTCTTCAGCTTCCATTTTCCGGTATTTTTCCTGAAAACGTGTGTTATTGGCTTCCATTTTATCGGAATCGAGTTCGAGCGAAGTGATAACGTTTCTTTCACGGGAAGCGGGTTTCCCGGTAGTTGCCCAGTCTCCCCACTTTTCAATAACTTCTGTGTCGGTCCAGCGCTCTTTGTAATCCGCCATTTCAACTTTCTCCATCATCTGCCCAATGGCGCCGTCGGTTAAAATCATGGCCGGGTTCCGGTATTTAAAAGCCAGCTCAAATGACAAATCCACAAAATCGTTCATTTCCTGAACTGATGAAGGCGCCAGCACAATCATTTTGTAATCGCCGTGTCCACCGCCTTTAACTGCCTGGTTGTAATCGGCCTGCGAGGGCTGAATGGTTCCCAGGCCAGGCCCGCCGCGCTGCACATTCACAATCAGGCAGGGCAATTCGGCACCGGCGATGTATGAAATTCCTTCGAGCATTAAACTTACTCCGGGGCTGGAAGAGGATGTCATTACTTTCTTGCCCGTAGCGGCTGCCCCGTACAACATATTAATTGCTGCCACTTCGCTTTCAGCCTGAAGAACCGTCATTCCGGTCTCTTTCCAGGGCTCGCGCAGCATCAGTGTTTCCATCACTTCCGACTGAGGTGTAATGGGATAGCCAAAATAACCGTCGCAACCGCAACGAATGGCGGCTTCAGCCAGCACCTCGTTCCCTTTCATTAATCTTAATTCTCCCATTGTATATCGTTTTATATTTCTTATTCCTTATTTCTAAACCTTCACTCTGTAAATGGTAATGCACGTATCGGGGCAAACAACACCACAATTTGCGCATCCAATACAATCTTCCGGATTTTCCATAAAAGAATAGTGATACCCCCTGCTGTTAACTTCTTTGTGTAAGCTCAAAACATCGTGCGGACATACTTCTACACACAGCCCACAGCCTTTGCATCCTTCTTTGTCAACTACAACTGCTCCTTTTACTTTTGCCATATCTCTGTTATGTTATTTTCTGCTAAAATTAGCAACCTTTTGGTTTTAAAAAGACCAAAAAAATCAGGTTCTGCATTTTTTAGTCCGGTCAATTTAAATCTCTAATCTGATTAAAGAAATAAATATCAATTTGATAGCGAATTCCTTTTTTCAGATCAAAAACAAAACTATCTGTCAAAACTATTTTTTACTGACTGAAAATGATGCAACTATTGTTGCGTTCTTTCAACTGTTCAAATTTTATACAGAAATCGTGTGAGGATGTTTCGGTGAATTCCGAGGTACGAAGCAATGTGCTGACGCTGAAGTTTTTTCCCGAGTTCCGGGTACTCATCAAAAAATTTACGGATACGCTGTTCGGCGTTCAGCGACTGGAATGAGTGCACCCTGTCCATGGCCTGAATGTAGCTCTCTTCGGCAAGAATGCGCACGGTTCGCTCAAATTTAGGATGGTGGTCGAGCAGGTATTTGAATTCCTCTTTTTCGATGTAAATAAGCTTTGAATCTTCGTAGGCACGAATCGATTCGGTGGAATCTTTACCGGAATAAAATCCGCGGTGGTTGCTGACGATAAAATTGTTCGGCGGAAAAAAGAAGCGGGAAATCCATTCGGTTCCGCTGTCGGCCAGGTATGAAGAATAGATCAGCCCTTCAATCAATATCCCGATTTTTTTTGTTTTTTCGCCATAACCAATAAAGGAATCGCCTTTTTTTAGATCCACTGGCTTGTTTTTAAGCTCGAACTGGTCAAGTAATTCGAGCGTTAATTTATACCGGGATATTATTTTGTTTTGATCCACGCTTTAAACAAATTCATTTACGATGAAAATTCTTTATTGAAGAGCTTCAGCCGTTCTTCCAGATCATTAAACTGCCCCCGGCGTACAAACGAAACACAGGCCCGGATTCCCTCTTCATCGCTTCCGGTGTTGTCGAGTGCAATGGCGCTGATTCCAAAATAAAGCAGGTTGGCAACCAACTGGTTTCCGGTCATTCCCGGATAGGAAACAGTGAAATAGAAACCATCGGCAATGGGTTGGTCTATGTCTTTCTCGTACACAATTTCAAACCCGTTGTCCAGAAAAAGTTGTTTCATAATTTTTGCCTTCTCACCATATTCCTTCACCCCTTCCACAAAATTGAATTCCCCGTCGCTGGCAGCTTTCAGCATGGCAGTTAGCGCCCACTGTGCGGAATGGCTGGTTCCGGAAGAGAGCGCATACAGAAGCCGCAGCGTGATGGTGCTGCCAAAATCGGTACCGCCAAACCGCTCCTGCAAACCGGGATAATCGCGCTTAAACAAAGTGTCGGAAATTACCATTAAACCGATGCGCTGACCGGCGTATGAGAATATTTTTGAGCTGGAAATAAACAGGATAAAATTTTCGGTGTATCTGGCCACGGTAGCCTGGAAGGGAGGTTCGCCGGGCCGGGACAAATCTTTGCGGAAATCCATGCCAAAGTAGGCCAAATCTTCCATTACAATTACATCGTATTTTGCAGCCAGCCCGCCAATTATCTGTAATTCTTCTTCCGTAAAACAAATCCATGAAGGATTGTTCGGGTTAGAATAAACAATGGAACAGATATTTCCTTTTGAAAGAAACTCTTCGAGTTTGGCGCGCAGTTTTTCTCCGCGGAAGTTAAAAACATCGAATGTTTCAAATTTTTGACCGAGCACCTGCATCTGCTGTTTTTGCACCGGAAATCCCGGGTCGATAAACAGGGTGGTGTCTTTCCCTTTCACCGCGCTGGCCGCAGCCATAAATGCGGCAAATGTACCCTGCATTGAGCCAACCGTCGGGATGCAGCCAGCCGGCGAAACGTCGATATCCAGAAAATTTTTCACAAACCGTGCACCCTCCGATTTTACAGGCTTAATTCCGTCGACCATCGGGTAAATGGCGGCAACACCTTTTTTCAGTGCATCGGTTTCGGCCTCGACACCAATTTGTGTGGGCGGCAAACCGGGAACCCCCATTTCCATACGAATGTACTTCTGACCGGTGGCTTCTTCCACTGAATTAACCAGCGCTACAATTTCGCGAATGGATGCTTTCCCGGCATCAGCAATTCGTAACT
>CAYUBV010000025.1:0-17970 GCA_964443035.1 uncultured Tangfeifania sp. | reverse complement strand
TTTTTAAAGAGAATATGAATCTTTCTTGTAAAGCTGTAATTTCAATTTACTTTTGCAGAAAAAAGAGAAAAATCAGACTGACAACCTGAAAAGTACGTTGTGTTTTTGTTGAACCGGAAAATATTTAAGATTTATGCTCTCATCAATTATCGAAATATTAGTAATGCTGAATCCTTTTGCGCTTTTCCTTTACCTGGATCCCATCCGAAAGGATTTAACGCATAAAAGTTTTATGATTGTGATTTTTAAAGCCACCCTGATTTCCCTATTCATTTGTCTGGTATTTTTCATGTCAGGCGATTTTATTTTCAGGCGGGTGTTTCAAATTGAATTCGAGTCATTCCGGATTTTTGGCGGAATAATCATTTTCTCGTACGCTTACTTTTTTATTGTAAAGGGACAGCGCGCATTAATTATGATTAAAGAAAACCTCGATGATTTGGCCTCGGAAATTGCGCTTCCGTTTATGGTTGGCGCCGGAACCATTTCACTGAGTATTCTGCTTTCCCAAAAACATTCTATACTGATTGGAGCAACATCGCTTTTTATCATTTTTGGCGTGAATTTTCTTGTACTGTATGCGATGAAAAGATTCAGGGATTCAATTGAAGGAAAAAAGTTTAAAACAGCATTCGACAAAAACATGGAAGTTTTGCTCCGGCTGAATGGATTTTTCATTGGCGCCATCGGGATTAACATGGTTTTAACCGGAATCACCAACATGTTTTTAATCTAATCGTTATTTTTATTCAGCAAAAAAACAGCCTGTTGCAAAATCAAAACAGGCTGTAATATTAATCTATATAAAGATCGGGTTATTCTTCTGACTGGTCCATTTCATCGATGACCCGGATTTTTTCTTTCAGCATTTCAATGTCTTCTTTTGTCTGCTCAATCTTTCTTTTTACATCTTCTATTAATGATTCAGCATTTTTCGATTTAGCAAAGAAACCTACGTTGTTATCGAGCAAAACAAGATCACCTTCGAGCTGCTTCAATTTGTTCATATATTTATCGCGTTCAAACCGCATTTTGTTCTGCCCGCGGGGTGAATCGGAGAACGACGCCATTTTTGTCCGGAATTTAAGAAGGTTGCGTTTCGACTCGTCGAGGTTCAAATCGTCAAACAGTTTGTTGATGGCTTCGCGGTAATTTTTCTGAACAACATCTTTCTTTTTAATCGGAACATGGCCGATTTCCGTCCACCTGCGCTGAAAATCTTTTAAAGCTTTCAGGTTTAAATCAGCATCTTCTTTGGGAGTGAAACTTTGAACATCGTTAATTAGTTGTTCCTTCAGTTTCAGGTTTTCAACCTGTTCAGAATCGATACTGGAAAAATGCTCTGATTTTTTATTGAAAAAATGATCGCAGGCGGCCCTGAAGCGTTTCCAGATAGCTTCCGATTGTTTACGCGGCACGGGCCCGGATTCTTTCCACTGTTTTTGGATATTAATTAAATCCTGTGTGGTTTTGCGCCAGTCGGTGCTGTCTTTGAGCGCTTCGGCCTGCATGCACAAATCAATTTTCATTTGCAGATTATTCTGCTGCAGTTCTTTATTTTTAGCGTAAAACTCACGTTTGGCATCAAAAAATGTATCACATGCTTTCCGGAACCGATCGTAAATTTTATTGTTGTCTTTACGGGGAGCAAAACCAATTGTCCTCCAAACTTTCTGAAGGTTAATCACCTCTTTCGATTTTTCGCCCCACTCTTTGTGGGTATTCAAATCCAGTTCAATGATTTCTTCCACCTGCTCGCACAGCGCACGTTTTGCTTCCAGGTTTTTTCTCTGTTCTGCTTTCCGGTTTTCAAAATATTCCTGGTGTTTTTTATTGATTTTGGCTGTTGAAGCTTTGAACCTGTCCCAGATATCATCTTTATTTTCGCGCGGCACAGGACCTATTTCGCGCCAGCGTTCGTGCAGTTTTTGCAGTGCGTTAAAAGCCCTGATAATATTGGGTTCGAGCAACAATTCCTCAGCTTGCTCACAAAGCCTGATTTTCATTTCCAGGTTTTTCTTCAAATCGAGGTCACGCAGTTCCTGGTTGATTTTGATGTAATCGTAGAAATTTTCCACATGGAAATGGTAGGTGTCCCACAAATCTTTCATTTTTGCCTGTGGAACAAGTCCTGTTTCGCGCCAGCGCTGCTGAAGATCCCTGAATTCCTGGAATGTTTTATTAATTGACTCTTCCTTGTTTATCAGGCCTTTAATCTCTTCAATTATATCGTATTTAACCTGAAGGTTCGTTTCTTTTTCCTGCTCGAGTTTTTTGCCAAGTTCGGCCCTGAGGTGACGGTACTTTTTCAGCAAATCTTTTATATCCTGTTCATACGGATTTTCTGCCGGTTGAAAATCCTCCTCACTGCCTCCGCTTTCGATGAATTCTTTTTTCTTTTCTTCATATTCATCTTTCACCTGTTTGTAGAAAGCGGCTTTAATGGCTTCAATTTCGTTCCTTATGTAATAGTCGTCTTTATTTTCGAGCAAGTCGCGCATGGCGTTAACCAGTTCTACCTGGCTAAACTGATTGTAATCGGGTTTATCTTTTGAAGGTTTTGACCTTTTTTCCTGTTTTTTAGAGGTTTCCTTTTTTTCTTCAGGTGTATCAGTTGTTTTTTTATCCGCTGATTCACCTGTCTTTTCCAACTTTTCCGGCTCTTCAGTTTCTCCTGACGAAGCTATTGTTTTTTCCTTCTCTTTGCCGGGAGCTTCCGGTGATTTTTCTTCCGCTTCCTTTTCCACTTCGGGTTCTGCTTCTTTTTCAGGTTCAGCTTCAGGCGCTGTTGCTTCCTTCTTATTTTCCGGCTTTTCTTCCGGCTTATCAATGCCAGGTTTATCAGCAGGTTCGGCAGATTCCTCCGCTTCTTTCTGATTTTCACTCGTACTTAATTCAGTCTGCGCCCTACCCTCTTCAACTTCCGGTTTTTCATCAGTATTCTCAGGAGTAGCCGTTTCGGAATTTTCTTCTTTTATATCTGCTTTTTTTTTCGAAACATCCTTCTTTTTTTCATCCTGAGGATTTTCTTCCGGTAGCTTTTCCTGATTTTCTTTTTGTCCGGATGCGTCCTCAACAAGGTTTTTTTCTTCCTTTTTTACAGTTTCATCTTTTTTTGAATCATCATCCTGCGCAGTACTTTTTAACCCTTCCGGGTTTTTTAGATCTTTAGGTTCCATTAAAAACTAATTTTAATACCATTTCAAATGGTGTGCATACATTTATCAAGGTACGAAAATATACAATTACACCTTAATACTCAAAGATTTTGAATTAAAATCTCTTCACAGTAAAATGGAGGGGAATAATAAAAAGCAGCACGGGATAATAGAAACTGAAAGCTGAGAACCAGTTTTTTAAGTGATTATTTTTGGTGAAAAATTTCTAATATTTCTACTTTTTTTGAAATAATCGTGCCTTTTTTCGAAGGTAATTGAACACACATGTTCCATAACTATGTTGGAAAACATCTGTAAAATAATCATTTTCAATGGCTAAAACAATAAATGGTATTTTGAGTTCAATGTTTTTTTACTATTTTATGACCTTGAAATTTTTTAGTGTAAATTGACAAAATTCCGGCAACCGAAAAACTGATTAACCGATGAAAATATTCTTTTTAAGCAACCAGAATTCATGCAGGAGCCAAATGGCAGAAGCAATTTTACGAAGCTATGACGACAAGCTTGAAATATTATCGGCGGGTATTGAGCCATCAGGCCACATTAGCCCGGTAGCCATTGAAGTTATGGCTGAAATAGGGATCAATTTAAAACCCCATTTACCCGAACATTATTCGAAATTTAAAGACCAGGAATTTGATTATTTAATTACTGTTGGCGACGGGACAAATGAAGAACTGCGAATTCCGCCGTTGAAATATAAACGAAAAATGCATCTTGGATTTCACAATCCCTATAAAAAATCCAAAAATAAAGAAGAGATAAAGCAGAAATGCCGCGAAATCAGGGATGAAATAAAAACCGAAATGGATTATTTCTACTACAAAATTCTGAGTAAAAAAAAGCAGCGTATGTAGCTGCTTTCCTGTTTTTATTCTGAAATTACTTTTTCCACTTCATCCGGATCGATGGGTACCCTCTCTCCTATTATTTCTGAGCCCGTTTCGGTTACCAGTATGTCGTCTTCCAGCCTGATTCCACCAAAATCGAGGTATTCATTCACTTTTTCGAAGTTGATAAAATCAGTGTTTGTTTTTTCATTTTTCCATTTCTCAATCAGCGCCGGAATAAAATAGATACCCGGCTCATTGGTAATTACATATCCCGGTTCCAGTCGTTTTCCAAGCCGGAGGGCTGCCAAACCAAACTGACCCGACGGGCGTGTTTCTTCATCATACCCGACATAAATCTGGCCCAAATCTTCCATGTCGTGCACATCGAGTCCCATCATGTGGCCAAGTCCGTGTGGGAAAAACAATGCATGGGCGCCGCTATTTACCGCTTCTTTTACATCACCTTTCATAATTCCCAAATCTTTTAAACCGGAAGCAATAACTTCGGCAGCCGCAAGGTGGACCGATTTATAAGTCACCCCGGGTACCGTAAGTTTGTGGGCTTCGTTATTTGCGGCCAGCACAATTTCATAAATATCGCGTTGTTTTTGCGAAAATTTGCCACCCACGGGAACTGTTCGTGTAAAATCGGATGCATAATGCAAGGTAGTTTCCGCCCCGGCATCGGTCAGCATCAGGCGGCCTTCCTGCAGGTATTGCGAATGGTCGTGGTTGTGAAGTGTTTCGCCATTTTGGGAAAGGATAACCGGGAACGAAATCATGCTTCCGCCCGCAGCAGCCACCCCTTCAATAGTGCCGGCAATGTGTTGTTCCCAAACTCCCGGTAAAGCCATTTTCATTGCTGTAACGTGCATTTCGTAGCCGGTGGCACAGGCAATTTTAAGTTCTTCAACTTCACAGGGTTCCTTTACCGAACGTAAATCAACAACCGCTTTTATCAATTCAACCGAAACATAATCCTGAAGTTTTGCCACCGGGATTCCCAGCAATGCTTCCAGCCTGATTTTGTTATCGCCACGATAAGGTGGCAGGTAATGAATTTTGCGGCTTTTTCCCAATGCATTTCTGAGTAATTCAGTCAGTTTTGATTTTGGTGCTGATTTTTCGACTCCTGCTTTGGCCGCATTTTCTTTGATGGAAACCTGCGGCCCCATCCAAATGATGTCATCAATATTCGCATCATCACCAAAAATATATTCATCACCCGAATCAAAATCGATTACGCCGGCCAGTCCGGGAAAATCGAGGCCAAAAAAGTAAAGAAATGAACTGTCCTGTCTGAATTTGTAAGTATTTCCCACATAATTCATGGGCGACTCTTCGTTTCCCAAAAACAGCCCTAACCCGCTTTTTAGCTTATCTTTTAACTTGTTTCTTCTGTTTACGTAAATATTTTTTTCAAACATATTTCAATTTTTTATTACTCATTCATCTACGAAGATAAAATTAATCTTTTTCTATTTCAGGGCAGATAATTAAAAAAATTTGCCAATGTATATTTTTTATAAGCTTATCCCTGTAAAAAATTTTCAGACAGAATGAAAGTTATATTTTATACAACATACCGGCTTTCATCAAAATAATGTAAATTGACAAAAAAGAACTGATTATGAGCAATGCATTGTTATCTTATTTAAATAAGCGGCTTGGAGAAGAAAATTCAATGGATAATACAATTGGACCTCCCGGCCCTGTAATTACAATATCGCGTGAAGTTGGGTGCAACGGAGTAAGGCTGGCCCACAAAATTGCAAAGCGTTTAAATAAAAGAAACCCGGGAAAAGAGTGGCAAGTATTGAGTAAAGAGGTTTTTTATAAAAGCGCCAAAGAACTGGATGTAGAACCGGAAAGAGTTCAGCGGATTTTTAAGCAATCTGACAGCTATGTTTTTAATGATATTCTGGATGCATTCAGCAGCAAAAAATACAGGAGTGAAAAAAAGATTGTTAAAACGGTTACCGATGTTATTAAAACATTTTCGAATGAGGGATTTTGCATTATTGTGGGCCGTGCGGGTCATATTATTTCCCACGACATAAAAAATGCGCTTCACATGCGGTTGGTGGCGCCACTTGAGTACCGGATAAAAACAATTATGGAAAACAATTATTTGAACCGTGAAGAAGCGATTGATTTTATTGAAAGAGTTGAACAAGAGCGTTTGGCCTTTCGAAAATCCATTGGAAAAGTAGAATACGAAGAAGATATGTTCGACATGTTTCTCAACCGTGCTTCCTTTGATGATGAAAAAACCATCGATTTGATTGAAGTGGCTATCGAAAAGAAAAATATTCTGGGTGATTACAACTCCCGGATGCATTATTATTAGTATGCATTCCGAATTAAAACAGCTTTTCCGAAGCCTGCAATCCTTTTTTCAGATCGTAGCCGGTCCAGTCTATTTCTCCGATGAACGGTTCGAAACAGTTTTTCTTTCCATATAAAAAATCATTCTCCCGTTCGGGTAAATTGTAACACATCATCGGGTGCATGGTGAATATGGTTTTTTCCAGGTAAATGTTGCCGGTGGCTTCGCGTGCATGGTTTCCCCACAAAAACCAGGTGGCTTCTGTTGCATTTTGGTTGATATAATCTAAAAGAATATCTGTGAATTCCTCCCAGTATTTCCGGTGACTTCCGGGTTTTTCCGGCGTGCAGGTAAATGAAGTGTTCAGCAGCAAAACACCTTCATCTTCCCAGTGCTGAAATAATTTTGTTGGTGGCAGCACCGGAAATTCATTGTCGAATTTTTGTTTCAGTTCGCTGAATTTTAATACTTCGCCGGTGTATGCTTTGTAAAGAGCACGTAAAATATTTTTAAGCGAAATATTTTTAAAGGGCTGGTTCCACGATTTCAGATTACCTACTTCAAATGCCCGGCCTGTTGCTGCCCCGGGCTGGGGATATGGATCCTGACCGAGAATAATTACTTTTGCCGATTCTAACGGGAACTCCAGGAAACGCAGCACTTTTTCTGCAGGGGGAGTAATTCCTTTTGGAAGCACCTCACTTTCAATCTGTTTAATTAAATCCCGGATTTCGCTGGTCAGAAATGGTTTCCAGTCGTTGTGTACAGAAATATATTTTAAAAATTCCGATGGCATTTTTTTTGTTTACAAAGAATCTCTGAAAATTGCAAAGTAGTTTAATGCAATCTGCAGAGATTCAAAAATTCATTTTAATAATTATCCTGTTATTTTATCGGGCAAACCTTTTACAACAACCGGTTTCAGGCTGTCGGGCTTTATTTCGAACATATCATTTGGAATCAGTTCACATTCTTCAATCATTTCAATGCAATACTCCAGCCTGCCCAATTCACTGCCGGTATTGTTTGTTCCGAATGCAAATTTCACGCCTGCTTCCTTCGCCATTTTAATCATTTCGGGTTTCGGAAGTTTGTAGCGCGCATTAATTTCAAGCGCGATATTATTTTCGGCCAGCACATCGATAACCCGCTGCATCCGTTCTTTGGTCCACAATTCATCGTAATCGTCTTCAATAACAGCAGGTAAAACCGTTGGATTCACATAAATATCCACAGGTTCCTGAGAAAAAACAGCTTCGATTTTCTCCACGAGCTGTTCCATAAACTGCTCTTTATCGTCAACCCACACTTCCTCGGGAATCCAGATCCGGGTGCGCCTGCCTTTGTAGTCGGTAAAAGTCATTGCATCGGTAAAAACATAGTCGAATTTCGCAACTGCCTCCGGTGAAAAAAGTGTCACCCACTCGCGGCCCTCGGCCTGCATACCTTTAAACGTAGGACTGTCTTTTACATCAGCGAGATACGCATTTAACGATGAATCGTTTGTTACAGGAAAATGCAATCCGCAGTTGGGAGCAATTCCGTAATTGATGCCCAGTTTTTGTGAGTTATCCACTACCTCTTCCAGTGTCAGTCCGCCTTTTAAGTGCACGTGGTAATCAATTAGCGGAAAACCGGCAAACATAAGTTGTGTAACCTTTGTATCCCATTCTTTATCTGTTTTTGGTTCAAACGGTTCCTGCTCCGGCAGCTCTTTCAAACGGATGTTGCGGTAGAAAACGGTGCTGCCAGGGTCGTGTGCCTGTAAAGCGAAAGTTCCTTCTCCAAGCTGCATCGCTGTGTTTCTTTCCGGACGCCACGGATTTTCAGGTTCGATGTATTCGTTTACTTTAATACCGTCAACAAAAACCTCGATTTTATTTTCCACCACTTTTATGCGCATTTTAAACCACTCATCGTCTTCAACAAGCGGAAAATAAAGATTTCGGACATTGTAAACGCTTCCTGTTTTGCGTCGTTCGGGATGTGCTTCTGAACCACGAAAAGTGTTGTTCACCTGAATTTCGTATCCTTGCGAAGGCCAGCCTTCTTCCTGGTAGTTGGTGTGAATAAAAATGCCCGAGTTGGAATGAGGCGCTGTTTTCACCTCGGTTTCAAATTCAAAATTCGTTACATCTCTTTCGTAAAAAAGGTGCGCCCGCGGACCGGAACATTTTATTGCCCCGTTTTCAACAGTAAAACTTTCCGGATTTTCGGCAGATTTTTCCCATCCGTCAAGCGTTTCACCGTCGAAAATTGAGTGCCACTCTTCGGAAGATTGTTGTGACTGGCAGGCAGTTAATAATAAAATTGCCGCTACCAGTTGAAATGAAATTTTTTTAATCATGTTGATAAAATTAGGTTTGTTTTCCTCCAAAACTAATCATTTCCTTTATCAATTTCGAATTTATCCTGCGGATTATTTCCCTTGTGTGCCAAAATAAGCAGCCCAACAACCAGTGCTATCAAAATGAAAACAGCATAGCCGTAACTTCCCAGTTTTGAAAATGAAACACTAAACAACACCGGTCCGAGTGCACTGGAAAATACAATGAGCGCCATCATAAAACCGGTGATGCTTCCAAGGTGTTTGCGTCCGAAAAAACGTGGCCAGGTAACAGCCATCAATACGTTTTGCATTCCGCTTGTAATTCCATGACCCAGAATAAAGCCATAATAAAAAATTCCGTCGTTAAGATTGGCCAGTGATAAAAGAGCGATTAATTCGCCTGTAAGAACTAAATACAGCAGGTATTTCAGATGAATCCGGTCGCTTACCCAGCCACCGAAAAATGAGAGGCCGACGGAAATAAATGATACCGGAATGAAAACTGCCAGCGCTTTATCGCGGTCCATATCAACAGAATCGAAAATGGAAACCAGATGAAACGTAAATCCGGTGATATACAAAGCAAAAATGGCAAGCGGCAGCGCATACAGCCAGAATGTAAGTTTGCTGCGGGCTTCGCCGAGTGTAAATTGTTTATATGGCTTGATAATTACGTTGCGCCTGCGGTTGGCATGTTTTTCCCCGTCAGGAATCATACCGTGGTCTTCCGGATTATCGCGAAAGAAAATAAAAACAAACACTGTAAAGAAAATGCCGATGGCGATGGCCATAATCAGCCAGGCCATTCTCCACGAAGTTTCCTGAATGAGACCATCGAATGTAAGTGGTGCCAGTGAAAAACCGACAGCAATAAAAACCGAAGAAATTCCATTTACGAGCCCGCGCCGGCTTTCGAACCATTTCATGAGCATGTTGCGCGAAACCATGGTGAGCACTCCCTGCCCTGAAAATCGCAGCATAAAAAAGAAAATTACCATTGAGGCGATTGCTGTTCCTGCGTAAATTGTCGATTCACTGTCGCCGACAATAAGGTTTATCAACCGGTCCGACTGGCTCAAAAGTATCAGCACAAAACCCAGTATCAACGATGCCGCCATGCCTGTCCAGCGGGCGCCGAATTTATCGTACTGTTTTCCGGCCCAGGTCAGCATAAAAGAGCTTGCAATGGTTCCAATCATGTATGCCGCGCTTATCTGGTTGCGGTTAATCCCAATTGCATCAATTAAATAATCGGTAAAAGTTGAAACCCCCATTGTTTGTCCGGGAGCACTTACCAAAACACCGATAGTTGCAGCAAACAAAATTACCCACCCATAAAAAAAGGGCACTTTCGCCGGGTTGAAAGGTATATTACCGAATGCTGCTTTGATTTTCATATGATTAAAATTGTTTATTTATAAGGCATCATATGCGCCGTAAGGCATCACTTCGTGAGAACTTGTATGAAATTATAATAATTCTCTTGGGTGATAATTTTTATCATGCTCGTTTCATTTATCAAAATTTTGCGTAAAAGTACCGCCCCCGGTCAGTTTCAGAAAAATATGTTTCAGATAGAAAGGAAATACTGCGAAATAATAACTTTCAGGAAAGGTAAAAGAAAAAATGCGGCGCAGATACATTTGTACCAACGCCGCATTTAAACAGTCAACCGAAATAGTGTCCGGCATTACTTCCTTTCATTGTGCACTTCCTGGTTGTGCTCGTGGCCTTCTTTTTCAGCCTGCTCAACAATCTTTTTATATTCTTCACGTGTAATCTTTTTTGCCTTGAAACCTTTTTTTTCTATTGCATCGACAAATGATTCATCGTTGCTTTTATTGGTTTTGTATTCAATAAAAATGGTATTTGAAACATGATCCACTTTTAAATCTTTGATTCCTTTTTCGAAACGAAGGTGATCATAAAGTGTTTTTTCACAATCGCCGCAATCCATGTCGCTTTTGAAAAAAACTACTTCCCTGCCCTTTTTCTGGGCTGACAGATCGCTTGCAAAACCGGCAAGCATCACAAATGTTATAAATACTATTATTTTCTTCATTTTCTTAAATTTTTAGGTTATTAATCGTAATTCAAATTAAATCGTAATCCCATGTAAATTCTCCGGCCTTTCACCGGACCCCAAACATTGGTTGCATCAAACCCAGGTTCGTAAGGATTGTCGGCTCCGGCCACCGGGTTTGGCTGTTTGAAATTGGTGAGGTTTTCCACACCCGCATAAATATTCCAGTAACGAAAATATTTGGTTACCTGTGCATTCATTACGGTGTAAGGCGAAAATTCGAAAAAATCTCCTGAAATATCTGCACGGTTCATCCACTCTTCATAAACACGCGGAATTCGTCCGCCGCCATTAAACTGAATGGTATAATCGAACATCCATTTTTTCAGGTTGGTGGTGTAATTGAAACTTGCCAGGCCCTTGTAACGGCTGGTGAGCGGTTTCTCCAACAACTCGCCGCCAATGGTCTGTTTCACATCGTTCATGCGGTAGGCAAGCAACATGTCGAGCCGCTCAACGGGCTGGTAACGCACATCGAACTGCAAACTGTTGGAATACGATGTTCCGTTGAGTGGCGACAAAATAATGTGTTCTGCCGATGTTTCACGATCGACAATAAGTTGTTCTGAAAAATCTGTTCTGAAAAATTCGGCATTAATTTGCAGGTCGCGTTGCCAGAGGGTGTAATTCTGAACCAGTGCAATCCCGTAATTCCAGGCTTCTTCCCGGAAAACATCGTTTGCCCATTGCAGTGACCTGGCATTGGCCAGCAGGAAAATATTTTCAGAAAGAACATTGGCTGTCCGGTAACCTTTTCCGGCACTTCCACGCAGGGTAAAGTGGCTGGCAAAATTATACCGGAAATGCATGCGCGGTGTTACAAACGTCCCGAAAAGATTGTGAAAATCGGTTCTCAAACCGGCCAGTAACGTAAAATCTTCATTGGGTTTCAACGTATATTCAGCAAAAATACCCGGAACCTGCTCCTTGCGGATAATTGTCCGGTCGTAAAGCATTTCTTCAAAATCATCGTAAATAAAGCTAAAACCCGTATTGAGCGAATGTTTTCCTGTAATATCCAAATCGCGTGTTAAAACGGCACTTCCGTAAAATCTTGTTTCACTGGCATCGTAATTATTCAGACCATAAAACGATTTTGTTTCGTGACGCGAAAAATTGGACAGCCAGGCCACAGCAGTTCGCTGGTTTGGAAAAACATACCCGGTTTTAAAGAAACCATCGAGCCGGTCATTGTTAATGTTGATTCCGTAGGGATTGGATAAAGCAGGTTCCATATTCTGGTCAAAATCAACCTGTCCGCCGGTGCGTTCTTCGGTTAATACATTCAATCCGGCCTGTGCCATGAAACCATTTTTGTTGTTGTATTTCCAGCGGTTAAACACCTGGATTTGCTGTGCCAGTGGTTCATCGAGAAAACCGTCGTTGTTTTCATCGTTGCGCTGCGACTGGTCGGATGCATGGATAAAAATACCGGTAGTAAGTTTGTCATCAATAACCCGGATATTTCCGTTGCCGTTGAATTCGAGCCGACCGCTTGCCCCCGCAAAGGTGTTGAGAAAAAGCTTTTCCTCAGAGTCGGGCTTTTTAAATTCTACATTAATTTGACCTGCGATAGACTCGTATCCGTTCAGTACCGAGGCTGCACCTTTTGAAACCTGTATGGATTCCATCCACGGACCGGGAACATAAGTCAAACCGAAATTGGTGGCTAAACCACGCAAATTGGGCATGTTTTCTACCTGGAGTAACGAGTAGGTTCCTTCCAGTCCGAGCAAACGGATTTGTTTTGCCCCGGTTACGGCGTCGCTGTAACTCACATCTACCGAAGGATTGGTTTCAAAACTTTCGGCCAGGTTACAACAAGCGGCTTTATGAAGCTCGGCGCTTCCGATATTTTCGGTTTGAATCGGATTGATGGCCGACAGGTAGGTACCCCTGTCTTTGTAAACAACCTGTACTTCGCCCAGTTGGAGATTAGGTTCGAGCGTAATTTCGAGCGGTTTGATTTCGTGTACATGCACTTCTTTTTTTTCGTAACCTACAAAACTAAAAACAAGCACATGGTTGTCTTCATTTTTATCTATTTGAAAATTTCCATTTTCACCCGATGCAACTCCGGAGTTTGCACCCTTCCAGTAAATATTTACACCAGGCAGCGGCTCTTTGTTATTTTTTTCTTTTCCAAATACAGTTCCTTCCACCATTTGTGCAGAAGAAATAACCGGAAAAAACAGTAAGAGTAACAATGCTATTTTATTCATCTTTTAAAAAAATCTTGTTCAACACTAAAAGTTTCGGGAGTTGCTGAAAATCTGTAATTAACTGATATGTAATTATTTTACTTTTCCCTGATTTTAAATCGGGTGAAAAGTTTTGCATCAGAAAACTGTTGATGTTTCAGCTACGGGAATTTATGCTGAAGCGGGAATTTTTAATTGCTGAATAAAAATTAAGAAATCGGTGGAGGTATTTGTTTTGGGAGGGCTATTTTCAAATTCTTTGGGAAATAACTCCGTCTCCCCAAAAACAGGGAGCCACGATTTTGTGATTTGAAGCGGAAATTCAACCTGAACAGGTTGAAGAATATTGTATCTCGATTTTTCCTTAACTACCTGATCTTCGAGTTTTAAATAGCTAATTTGTAACGATTCGCATCCACATCCGTCAGCCGGAATTTCACACTCATTTAAGCCACAGGTGGTTTTTCCGGGAATGTTGCAGTGCGAATGGTGGGAATGATTTTCCATTTCGTCTTCGCAGGTTTCGGGTGTTACATACAACGAAACCTGATCGTTACCGGTGCAACTGCAATGCGACTGATAAATGACAATGCCCGACGATGTGGCCACAAAAATGACACACAAAAGCAATGTCGCTGTATTTTTTATCATTCGCATGATGCAAATCTAATAAAAAGAGATTAAAATATTTTGTTAATGAAAAGTTAAAATGGTATTACAAACTGATTTCGATGAGATTTAGAAAAAAGAAAAGCGACCGGCAAATAATACCAATTGTTTTTCAAACTGAGCCTTAAGCGAAGTTTGAAATTAGAATGGTTAATGCCGATAGACAATTGAAAAGTCTTAAAGAGTGAAACGATTTTAAGGCTCAATTCAATTGCTAATCGGTATAAGTTGCCGGTCGCTTAAATATTTTATTTGCAATTAATTACAGCCCCAGAATTTCAGGTCCCTGTTCAAAAACGATATCGCGCGGAATGCCTGCTTCATTAATACGGTCGAGGTCTTTTTGCAACGCCTCGCGGATAAAACCTTTTTCTTCAATCATTTTTTTAGCGGTTTCGTAATCGCCTTCTCCCTGAATGATTAAAATTTCTTCGGAAAGGTTCATCATTGCTTCTTTCATTTTTTCGAAATTCACGCGGTAAGTTCCGGTCGTTTCGTCGCGCTCAAAAGCGCCTGTTTCCTGAAAATAATAAAAACGCATCATGTTGGCTTTTCCGTGGGCACTTGAAGCGCCAAACCGTACCGAGCGGAAAATTCCGGCCATGAAAGTTACAAAATTGTCCATCATATCTTTTTCGCCCAGTTCGCCCACTTCGTTTAACCGGTAAACTACCCATAAACCAAGAATATCGGCTTTGCTTTCTTCAATCGAAGTGTAGGTATCTTTCAATGCCTCGCGAACGGTTGAGCTTTGATCGACGGTATTGCCCAGTCCAAGTCCGTGTGCCACTTCATGAAACATGGTATTTTCGAAAAATGCATCGAATTTTACATGTTTGCGCTGGTCTTCTGCAATCAGCAGATCAGAAATCGGCACCAGTATTTTGTCGAATTTGGCCTGCATCGAATTTTTCAACTGCAGCTTGCGACTGCCTTTTTCCTGTTGTACTTTTTCATCGTTGGGAAGGTTGATGGCAATGGTTTTGCTGCCTGCATTGCAATCGCCGGCATAGTAAATGGCATCGTAAACATTCATGTCAGAATCCATTCCCGGAGTTTCATCTTTGTAATGTGGTTCAACGGGTAAATCTTTTTGAAGACCGGGGAGCAACGCTGCAAATTTCACCAGTTTTTCGCTCCACTGTTTGTCTTTTATTAAAATAAACGATTCATGTGCTGTTTTGTACCCGAAGAGCTGATCTTCATAGTTTTCAATGGGGCCAACGATAAATTCGATGGTGTTGTCTTTCATTTCCATCCATGCCACATCGCTTTCGTAATACTCATCGGTAAGCAGCGCTTCTGCACGTTTTTCAAGGTAATTTTTTAATCCCGGTTCTTCGGCAAACTCAGCAGCTTGCTTCAGCAGGTCAGCCGCCTTTTTTACTTCTTCTTCAAATGCGACGCGATAGGGAATTGATTTCAGATTACCGTCTTCGCCCCTGCGGATTAAGGTGTATTGACTGTTTTTTGACTCTTCGTCCCAGGCTTCAAATTCTTCTTTGGTCATGTCCTCCGGGTAGAAATTGGCTCCGGCAGGTTTTTCTCCGTAACCCGGTAAAAAAGGTTCGTTGTTTTTTAGCCGTTCCCATGGTCCGTAATTTATTTCCAGGAATTTCCGGGTGTATTGATCCAGGTCGCCGGTAAAAAGTTTGTCTTTGTCGCCAAAGGCTTCTATCCAGAAAATCTCGTCCATAATGTTAGCTGCTTCAAACAAAAAGGGCAACATCTGTTTTTCTTTTTCGGTGAGGACACTTAAATCGGTCGTCAGTTTAAACGGTGCGTATTCTTCCACTTTTTTTTGTATTTCAGATTTAACTTCTGTTTCACTCTCATTTTTCGAATTTGATGAACACCCTGATATAAAGGCTGCCATCATAATTATTACAAATACTTTGTTCATTTCGTTTGATTTTTAATTTCGATTTCAAAGGTACAAAACCAAAGGATATTTGACGGGATCATTTTTAAAAGACGTTCATAAATCAGTTTCTGTGGAAAAGTTATTTTGAATTCAGGAGAGTTCGGAATATAATTTGCGTAATTACAATATGTTATGATTTTAAAAAAGATGTTTCTTAAAAACAAAAAATTAATTTTCATGAAGCTGATAATAAAAATGCTCCTGTTTTCCTTTGCATTTTTAATGTTGATGTTTTCCTGCAACAACAAATCGCAACAGGGAAAGGGACTGACGGAAGAAGAAAAAGAGTTTGTATCACGTTTTCAAAATGAGTTGCTTATTCAGGTCACTCATCAGAGTCTCGATATACAGGAAGTGACTGTTGAAACTGAGGAAGATATTGTTGAAATTGACACCCAGAGCGTTGTACCTGTGGTTTACGACCGGCTTTTGTCAACGCAATACATGGAGCTTGATCATCAAAAATCCCTCTTCATCAATCAGTTATTGCCACAAATTTTGATTGCGAAATTCTTTATGGAGCAGGAAAAAGAGATGATCAATATTATTTTGAACGATGAAAATATTTTGAATTCAAATTTCAGGGATCAGAAAGAGTTTGTCAATAAACAATTGATGAAACACGAAGCTGAAAACACAACCGATTTGCTTCAGAAGCTGACTACCCATCCTACCAGCCTGATTCTGGCGCAGGCGGCCATTGAATCGAACTGGGGAAGCTCTGATTCCTATGAAAAAGCCAATAATCCTTTTCATGTTTTGTCGGTTTATGAATCGGAACCCCGCTTAAAAACATTTGGAAAAGAGGGTGAAATTGTTTTTCTGAAAAAATATGAATACCTGCCGGCTGCAATTGCCGATTATTTCAGAAATATCAACAATCAGGAACGTTTCCGGGAATTCAGAACCCAGCGGCTCAGAAATCAGAATCCGGTTGAACTTGCCTCCTATCTTGGGGAATATTCGCAACAGCAGGATGAAAAATATGTGGAATTGCTCACCAATGTTATCGAGAGAAACAATTTCACAAAATATGACAGTTACTACATCGATGAGGAATATGTAAACGAACTTTCAGAAGAAGAAATTGCAAAAATAATCGAGGATCAAACCCACCGCGAAAAAAACATAGTTACTTCCGATTCAGAACGAATAGAGCAGATTACCGAACGTTTAGTAGATATTCAGTACAAAGAATTAACCGGGCCCGAAGATATTGTGCCTGTTGAAAGTAAGTTTGTGGTGCCCAATGTTTATACAAACGTGGTTAGCTTAAAACACTTGCCGGTTGACGAAAAGAAGCAGAAATTTTTCGATATGCTGCTGCCTTCGGTCATGGTGGCCGCTTTCGGAATTAATGAAACCCGCAAAAAACTGGCGGCAATATCACAGCGCATCGAAAATGGCGAACCTGTAAACAGAGCAGACAGCCTGTTTCTTGAAAAACAACTGAAAGACTGGAAAGCCGTTAGTGTAGATAACCTGCTGAATGAAAAAATGGTTACCCGGCCCAACAGTATTATGCTGGCACAGGCGGCACTCGAAACCGGCTGGGGAAGTTCGCGCTTTTTTGTGCATGCCACCAACACTTTTGGTGTGTGGTCGTTCAACCCCAATGAATCGAGAATCAGGGCGCTTGAAACCCGCAGCGGAGAACCGGTGTACGTGCGCAAATATGAAAACCTTTCGCTCAGCATTGTGGACTACTACAAAGTAATTGCCCGGGGGCCGTATTCTGAATACCGTGAGCAGCGGGCTGAGTCGGACGATCCGTATGAAATGGTGGATTATCTTTTCCGTTACAGCGAAATTGGCCAGGAATACACACAGCGGCTCAAAACTGTAATGCGAAAATCGCTTCTTGAAAAATATGACGACTACCGCATTGATCCGAAATACATTAATGAATAAGATATGAAGATTTCGATTTTTAAAAACATTCTTACTTTTTTGATTTTTATGATGTTAGCTGAAACAAATATTTCAGCTCAGAATTTATCAGCAGCTAATCAGCGGCCATCCAATTCAAACCAGGTAAACTGCTTTGTTTATCACCGTTTTGGCGACTCAAGATTTCCTTCTACCAATATTTCGGTTGAAAATTTCAGGCAGCACCTGGAGTTTCTGAAAGAAAATAAATTCAATGTGTTTACATTGAGTGAAGCGCTTGATTTGCTGGATAAAAACGAATTGCCTGAAAAAACCGTAGTGCTGACTGTTGACGACGGGTACCAGTCGTTTCTCGAAAACGCAATGCCGTTGCTTCGTGAATTTGAATTCAGCGCCACATTATTCATTAATACCGACCAGTTTGGCTCAGACGATTTTCTTTCGGTTCAGCAAATAAAACAACTTCATAAGGAAGGAATTGAAATTGGAAACCATTCGCATTCGCATGCACATTTTGTCAACTTTTCGCC
>CAYUBV010000024.1:0-18030 GCA_964443035.1 uncultured Tangfeifania sp. | reverse complement strand
CTGAACATCCGCAACATCCATCAACGGATTATCCTGATTGGGCGTGGACGAAACCACCAGCTTATTGTTTTGAAGAACCAACCATGCCCAACCTGATCCAAACCGCGTTAACGCTGCCTGGACAAAAGCCTCCCGAAAATTTTCCAGCGAACCAAATGATTCACCGATGGCATCGGCCAATTCACCCTCCGGTGTTTTTGCACCACCCGGAGTGAGAATTTCCCAATACAAATTATGATTGTAATAACCTCCGCCATTATTTCTTACTGCAGTTGAGTGGTTGGAAACGTTTTTCAGAATCTCTTCAATCGCTTTTCCTTCCAACCCGGTTCCTTCAACTGCGTTGTTCAGTTTTGTTGTGTAACCACCATGATGTTTCGAATGGTGTATTTCCATTGTACGTGCATCGATGTTTGGTTCCAATGCATCGTAACTGTATCCTAACTTTGGTAATTCAAATGCCATAATATTAAATACTTTTTATTGTTTAAGAATAAAATGTATTTTTGTCTCTGTAACAAATATACATTCTGTTTTCATTCCACACAAATATTTTGAGATAAAAACACTTTTAAATCCTTTATTGTTCATCCGATTCTTTGCATAAGCCGGATTTTTTTTCTTTACGCTGAATTGCATGGCAGGGATGTGTCTGATTCAGTGACCCTCAACAAAGAATTTCAACCAGCTCAAAAAGTGATTAAACTTCTCTTTATCCACGGGCCACACATAACTTTTCAACCCTTCCGCAAAAAAAACCAGATAAAAACCGGCTGCATTCAGAATCAATCAATTCCGGGATTTTAAAACAATTTAGGTGATGTATGTGTATAAGTAAATAAAAATGATCTCTTATAAAAAAACTAAATTTTTAAAATATAAAAACAGCAAAGCTAAGTCAGGCTTTCATTACCAATAGATTATGGCAGAAAAAGAAAAAGTTCCTTACGACAGTGAGGCCCACCTGAAAAGCACAAACAAATATTTTGATGTAGATGGCCCGGTTTTCTGGCCGGCAGCAATAGTAATCGTTCTTTTTATTGCCGTCACACTAATAGTTGGCGAACCAATGGACAAGGTTTTCTCTGCAGTTCAAACGTCAATATCCAACTTTGGCGGATGGTTTTTTATACTGTCGATGAATTTTTTCCTCTTTTTTGTTATTTACATTGCATTTAGTAAATATGGTAAAATCAGACTGGGAGGAAGCAATGCCAAACCCGAATTTTCGAAGGGAGCCTGGTTTGCCATGCTTTTTAGCGCAGGAATGGGAATTGGTATTTTATTCTGGAGTGTGGGTGAGCCCATCAATCACTTTATCAATCCGCCCAATGCTGACCCACGAACCGTTGGAGCAGCCCGTGAATCAATGGAAATTACCTTTTTACACTGGGGTCTGCATCCCTGGGGAATGTATGCCCTGGTAGGAATGTCGCTCGCATTTTTCACCTTTAACAAAAAATTACCACTTACTTTTAGCTCGATTTTTTATCCGCTTTTGGGAGAAAAAGTGCATGGCCCATGGGGAAAAGTAATCAATGTAATGGCTGTAGTAGCAACCCTTTTTGGTCTGGCAACTTCGCTCGGGCTTGGAGTACAGCAGGTGAGTGCAGGGTTAGCCCATCTTTTTAATTTACCCGATACAATAACTTCACAGGTTATCCTCATTACACTGATTACTCTGGCCGCAACCGGGTCGGTTGTTGCCGGACTGAGTGCCGGTGTAAGGCGACTGAGTGAGATGAATATGGTAATTGGGGCAGTGTTCCTGTTGTTCATGATTATTGTTGGACCGACGATATTCATTTTCGATTCATTTATTCAGAACGTGGGTGGATACGTTCAAAACTTTTTTGTTCTGTCATCGTGGACAGAAACCTACCAGCAATCTGACTGGCAGGGCGACTGGACTGTTTTCTACTGGGCCTGGTGGATTAGCTGGTCGCCGTTTGTGGGAATGTTTATCGCCCGTATTTCGCGGGGAAGAACCCTGAAAGAATTTGTACTGGGGGTATTAATCGTTCCCACGCTTCTCACATTTTTATGGCTTTCAGCTTTTGGCGGCAGCGCCATGTATCTCGAGCTAAATGCAATGGCTGACATTGCCGGTGCGGTAACAAGTAATGTTGCCACATCGCTTTATGTACTTTTGGAACAATTCCCGATTTCAGTTATTACCTCAACCGTTGGCGTGATTCTGGTAACCAGCTTTTTTATTACCTCTTCCGACTCGGGCTCACTGGTAGTCGATTCACTAACGGCTGGCGGTAAATTAGATGCACCGGTTCCGCAACGCATTTTCTGGGCTATGACCGAGGGAGCTGTTGCAGCAGTACTTTTAATTGGAGGTGGACTGGGAGCTTTGCAAACTGCGGCTGTTTCAACTGGACTGCCATTTGCTATCATCCTGGTCATTCTGGTTTGGAGCCTCTTAAAAGGATTGCGGAAGGAACACGAAGGACTAATGGAAGTACAGCGCGAAAAAGAACACAGGCAATATGTTGATGCTGTTTCAAGAATGCTCCAAAAAAGGGAGAAAGAAAAAGTATCAGGAAAAACTGAAACAAAAAAGGAAAATAAATCATAAACCCTGAAAAAAGTAAAGATATGTATCAGTTAAATCATGTTCTGGTTACCCTCGATTTAAGCGACATGGATGATTCCCTGATTCGCTATGCCAGTTTTCTGGCAGATAAAATAAAACCTGATAGTGTCACATTTTTGCATATACTGAGGCCTTATGACATTCCCAAAGATATAATTGAAGCTTTTCCCCACCTGGACGAGCCCGTTACAGATATTATCAGGGAAGAATTACAGGAAAAAATAGAGGAGCTTTTTACACCCGAAAGTGAAATAAAAACAATTATTAAAGTGCAGGAAGGCTACCCCACTGAAACAATTGTAAAGTTCGCCCAGAAGAACGATATAACCCTTACCCTGATGGGTAAAAAGATGGGTTACGAAGGTCGTGGAAGCATCGTCAGAAAAGTACTCGGTATTATTCCTTCTTCGGTAATGCTCGTGAGTGAAACGGCTCACAGGGAAATTAAAAATGTTCTGGTAAGAATGGATTTTTCCAAAATGAGTGAAATGGCACTGAAAATGGCCCTGCGGTTGAAAGAGTTGACAGGTTCGGAAGTATTATGCCATCATGTACACAAGCTGCCACTGAATTATTTTCCGCAAAGTAATCCCGAGCAAGATAAAAGACTTCAGCAATACGTGGAAAAACACAGCAAAAAAGAGTTTCAGAAGTTTATGAAACGCTTTAAATACAATGCCGACGAAGTTCCTTTTTCTTATTCACTCGATATAGAAAACGAAGAGGCGCAAATACTTTACAGCCGTGCGCTCACAGTAGGTGCCGACATGATTGTAATCGGCTCAAAAATTAAATCGGAACTGGCCGACATTATAGTTGATAGCACCTCCGAAAAACTGGCCGCCCCTGATAAAAATATTCCGGTTTTTATTGTAAAAGACCGCAAACAAACGATGGGATTTTTAAAAGCATTGTTCCCAAAAAAATAAATGTAAAAATGGTACGATATTTCTCAAAAACCAAAGTAATTACACTCCTGATACTGACAGCATTTCTTTCCTCGTGCAATATGAGCCGGGAAAAAGAGGATGAACGCACAATACGTATTGTTTACACTGACTGGTCGGAGAGTGTGGCAATCACCTATTTGTCTGCTGTTTTGCTCGAAGAAAAGATGGATTACACCGTTATTCTGAAGTTAACCGACGTGGAATCGGCTTACGAAGAAGTTGCCAACGAAGAGGCTGATGTTTTTGCAGATGCCTGGCTGCCCGAAACACATAAAAGGTATTTTGACGAACACAGCGATGCCCTGGAGATGATTGGAATTACTTATCCGGAAGCGAGGACGGGATTCGTTGTTCCCGACTACAGCGAGCTAAACTCGGTATCCGATTTAAAAAATTATCCGCACCCGATTGTTGGAATCGACCCGGGCGCCGGCGTAATGAGAAAAGCACAGGCAGCAATCGATGATTATTCCCTCTCCATCTCCCTGCTCGAACTTTCGGAAAAAGAAATGGTGGAACAACTGGCTGATTCCATAAAAAGAAGAAAAGAAATTGTGGTAACCGGCTGGGAACCTCACTGGATTTTTGCACGTTACGATGTCCGTTTTCTGGAAGATCCCGACAATATTTTTGGGCAAAGAGAAAAAATTTACACCATCGCACATAAAAACCTGGAAGAAATTCACCCCAATGCCGTTCGCTTTTTTGAACGGATGCAGCTATCGGAAAATCAGTTGAACGAACTGGTTTACCAGGTACGTTTAAACGAAGACCCGGAAAAAGGTGTAAAAAGCTGGATTGACCAAAATGAGTATGTGGTAAATCAATGGATAAAAAACCTCACGCGGGAGCGGAAAAAAATCATGTAAAAAAAAATGTATCCACCGATAATAATTCAATCAATGGATACATTTATTATTAGATTGCCTTAACAATCTGCAATCAGCTTCAAACTTTTAAATACAGTCAATACTATACAATTGCATTTCCGATAAGGAATGTAGCTGCAAGCGCAATAATTGCGTAAAGCTCGGGGAATACAGCCAAAATAAGTGTTTTACCTGTCACGTCATAACCCGAACCGATGGCGGCAATACCGTTGGCACATACCTGACCCTGACGGATAGCAGATAAAAGGCCAACCAGGCCCAGCGCAATTCCGGATCCCAATACAGCAGAAGCTTCGGTCCAGCCAATACCTTGATTTAAAAGGCCAAGGTCATTAAGCAGGAAATATCCCGCAAAACCATATAATCCCTGGCTGCCCGACAATGCAGTAAGCAGTATAAAGCTACCAAAAGCTTCGCTGTTCTTTTTCATGGCTCCAACAGCCGCACTACCGGCAATAGAAGTACCAAATGCACTGCCAGCCCCTGCGAGGCCAACCATTAACCCAATTCCAATGTAAGCAAATAAGATAGGTTCCATTCTCAATTTATTTTTAAATTGTTATTACTAATAATTATTCTGTTTTATCAGGAGCAGGCTCTGCAAAAGGTTTATATGCCTTACCCCCACCGGTAAACCCGGCGTTCTTGTAAAATTCCACAAATGTTAAACGAATGGGGTGCACAAAAGCCCCCAGCGACGCCATAAAAATTGTTAATCCATGACCAAAGAGAAGAATTAAAATCATCACCAGCGGACCAAATATCACATGATCGGGTTTCATACTCATAGCCATACTGTTGAATACAAGTCCTAAAATAGCACTCGATACCCCCAGCGCAAACAACCGGATGTATGAAAGAATATCACCGAGCAGGCTGGTGGCCATGCTGTAAACATCCCATAATCCGGCTCCTATATTAATCAGAATGTTCCGTTTCGGATGGTTCAACACTAAAATAAACGTACCCGATATTGCCAAAATCACAATTTGGGTTGTTTGAGCTGCGCCTTCACTCAGGGCTCCGGCTGATTTTAAACCAAATACCGATCCCAGTCCAATAATTAAAATTAACCAGCCAATAGTAGCCAGCGAATAGAGGAAGCCACGCATCCTCGATAAGTTGATGACCTTCAGCACCATGCCGAAAAGTATCTGGACAGCCCCAAGAATAATGGCCAGGTTGAAAAGCTTATCCGTATCTATCATATACTGCTTCACACTTTCCAGCCACGGTATTTCTGAATCAATCAAATCGATTCCAAAAAATGTTCCGGTAAGAATACCGAAAATAACAGTGGAAAATCCGAGCCACTGCGCAAGTGTCATAACAGAACGCAAATCCGGTTTTTTCTTTTTCATAAACTGGGCGCCAGCCATAATAACCAGGCCATAGCCTGCATCGCCCAGCGAAAATCCAAAAAACATCATGTAGAAAGGTGCAAAAAACGGCACCAAATCGAGTTCTTTATGGTTAGGCAATTCATACAAATCACCAATGGTTTCGAAAAGCCGTGTAAAGCGGTTATTTTTTAATAAAACCGGTACTTTCTCATCTTCTTCGGTTTTTTCAACAACATAAAGTATCTCATTTTCAACAAGATAATCATCCAGTGCCGCTTTTTTGGTTTCGGGCACCCAGCCTTCCAGCATTTTCACTTTCCCCTCCACCTGGTCAATGGTTTGCAGGTGGGCATTTTTTTCTGAAAGTTCTTTTTGAACGGCGTTATGGTATTGTTGCAGTTGCGGAATGTTGTAAAAAGCTATCCGGTACAGTTCATTTTTGAGTTCTTCCTCCCGGTTTTTCAGCTTTTCTATTTTGTCATTCACTTCGCTCAGCGAATTTTCCGGAAGCAATAATTCATCGGCGCCAGCAAACTCATCAAACTCGTTTTTTTCAGATTCGCCTTTTTCTTCTCCTTTTTCAAATTTCACAAAGTAACTGTAGCCGTCTGTATCACTGATTTTTTGGATGTAAAATTCTTTCTCCCAATCAGGATTGTATTGTTTTGAAGGACAGGACATAAACCTGACTTCGATTCCCTGTTCATCGAGTTTTTCAATGAGCGACAAGTCGAAATCACCCCACGGAAGGAGTTGTTTCTGTTCTTTGTCAAAATGATGAAGTTGGTGATGATTCTTTTCCAGTTCATTTTCAATCTTTTTCAGCCTTTTAAAAACGGCTTCGCCCGATTCAAACTCAATCTTTTCGCCCACGTTTTCAACTTCAAAACTTTCAAGTTTTTTTATGGCAGTCGAAACTTCGGTAAGATGCCGGAAGAGTTCCTGCATTTCAGGGGTGGGTTCATTTTTGTTTTCCTTAAGATGAACAACTCCTATTTCCCGGATGTCTTTTAAAAACTGTTCATATCCGTTATAAAAAACCAGGAACGCATATTTATACATTTGAACAATCATACTTCAGCCTCCTCCCGTCTTTGTTTTTCCTGCCTGTCTTTTACAATTTTCTGTGCCGCTTTCGACAAATTATCCTGGTCTTCCAGGAAGCGTTTAATTTTAAGTATGGCATCCTGAAATCCCGGAATCTGAACTTTTTCGTAAAGGTTTACCTTTTGAGTGGTTTTTTTCCGGGCAAAGTCCAGTATTTCCATTTTCCGCAAAAACACCTCTCGTTCGATAGCTGTTTCGGCAATTTTCCTGATAATGGAAATTCCGTCGGGAAACCAGACAGGCTGATTAAAAAGATTTTCGTTGTTGATTTCAAAATGAATATCTTCCAGAACCGGGGTAAAAACGCCGGCAATTTTTTTGGAAGTCAAATCCACGTCACTGATGCGCACGAGACTTTGATCGAATTCGCCCCACAAACGGGCCATATTTTCATAAGATTCAATCTGCTCGTCGTATTCTTTTTCGAGTTCAGCAGCTTTGTCTTTCGCTCTTTTAACTTCCACACGCAGGGCCGACTCTTTGTTTTTCAGGGTAGGCAACGCACGTTCCCTTACCTTTAGCTGCTTGTCGAGCGCCTGTAATGCAGTTTTATTATATTGAAATTTTATAGCCACGTACTGAATTTATTTGGTTCTATCTTATCGGTTCCTCTAACTCTGATTCTTTCCGTTCTTCCAGTATTTTTCAACCAGGTTCTCGCGGATAGCCACCTCTGATTTGTTAAAGTACCTGGCAAACAACTCCCAGGCAATATCGAGCATGGTGTCGGTATCCACATTTACATCGATGGCCAGCAGCCGTTCGGAATATTCTTTGGCAAATTCAAGTGTACGTTCGTCGTAATCAGTCAGATCGAAGCCATTTTCAAGTTTTGTTCTTGCATTGGCTGCATCGGCATATAAACGGATTGCCGTATTCATCACCTGCGGATGATCTTCGCGGGTTTGTTTTCCGATTACCAACTGTTTCAAACGCGACAGCGAACGGAACGGGTCGACAATTACCTTACCGATTTCCGAATCGCGACGCAGGAATAACTGCCCCTCGGTAATGTAACCGGTGTTATCCGGAATCGCATGTGTAATATCGCCGCCCGAAAGTGTGGTTACTGCAATAATGGTAATGGAACCACCCGACGGAAACTGTACTGCTTTTTCGTATATACGTGCCAGGTCGGAATAAAGCGAACCCGGCATACTGTCTTTCGACGGAATCTGGTCCATCCGGTTGGATACAATACTCAGTGCATCGGCAAAAAGTGTCATATCGGTGAGCAGCACCAGTACATTCTGGTTGTGGTCTACTGCAAAATATTCGGCAGCAGTCAGCGCCATATCGGGCACCAGCAAACGCTCTACCGGCGGGTTTTCCGTGGTATTCACAAAGCTGATAATGCGGTCGAGTGCACCGGCATTGTCAAAAACATTTTTAAAATAGAGGTAATCGTCGTTCGACAATCCCATGCCGCCCAGAATAATTTTATCGGCTTTTGCACGCAATGCCACGTTGGCCATTACCTGGTTATAGGGCTGGTCGGGGTCGGCAAAAAACGGAATTTTCTGCCCCGAAACCAACGTGTTATTCAGGTCGATACCTGCAATACCCGTAGCAATCAGGTTCGAAGGTTGGTCTCTTCGTACCGGGTTTACCGAGGGGCTGCCAATGTCGCGTACCTCGCCCTGAACTTCCGGGCCACCGTCAATCGGATTGCCGTAAGCATTAAAAAAACGCCCGGCAAGTTCATCGCTAACTTTCAGTTGCGGTGGTCTTCCCAGGAAACTCACCTCGGCATTTGTTGGAACACCTTCGGTTCCTTCAAAAATCTGCAGGGTAATATCTTTTCCGGTAATTTTCACCACCTGTGCCAGCCGTCCGTTTACGCTGGCAATTTCATCGTAGCCAACACCCTCGGCATTAAGGGTCACCGTGGCCTTGGTAATGTTGTTTAATTTGGTATATATCTTCTGAAATGCCTGGCTTTCCATAGTACTTTTTTTTCAGTGTTAATGTTTTTCGCCTTATAGTTTATATTGATTGCTCGCTTATCAGTTTTTCCAATTCTTTTTCGTGACGTTTGAATTTTTCCGATTCAAATTCGGAATAGTTCATCTGCTTAAATTCATTGATTACTTTTTTAAAGTAACTGCCTACTTCCTCGAAGTTATTGAATGAAAATTCTTTACCAACCACATTCAAAACTTTGTTCAGCATGTACTGCTGACGTTTCATTGGGGTGGAAGCATCGATATCATCAAATGCATCCTGTTGCAGAATCACAAAGTCGATAAGTTCCGATTTCCAAAAAGTTTCGTGAAAACTGATTGGAACACCGTCATCACCCAGAATATTAATTTGTTCCATAGTTTCCTTACCGCGTAAAAGAATATCTTTTACTTTCAACACGTCATCGAGCCAGGTTTCGTGAACATTCTTTTTCAGGTTTTCCTGAACCTCAGGATATTCCAGGTATTTTGAATAGCTGTCAATCGGGTCGATGGCCGGGTAGCGTTTACTGTCGGCACGTGCCTGGCTCAGTCCGTAAAAACAGCGGGCTGCTTTTCGGGTACTTTCCGTAACCGGTTCTTTCAGGTTACCACCTGCCGGCGAAACCGTTCCGATAAAAGTAATCGAGCCTGATTTTTCATTATTCAGATAAACAAATCCTGCGCGTGAATAGAAATTGGAAATAACTGCCGACAAGTCCATTGGGAACGCATCCGGTCCGGGAAGTTCCTCCAAACGGTTCGACATTTCGCGCAGTGCCTGTGCCCAGCGCGAAGTAGAATCGGCCATCAGCAATACTTTCAATCCCATGGCACGGTAATATTCACCAATTGTCATGGCTGTGTAAACCGACGCCTCACGGGCAGCCACGGGCATGTTTGAAGTATTTGCAATAATAATGGTACGTTCAATCAGTTTTTTCCCGGTGCGCGGGTCTTCGAGTTCCGGGAACTCGGTAAAGATTTCTACTACCTCGTTTGCACGCTCACCGCAGGCTGCAATAATTACAATGTCGGCTTCGGCCTGTTTGGAAATGGCATGCTGCAACACGGTTTTTCCGGTACCAAACGGGCCGGGGATAAATCCGGTTCCGCCTTCGGTAATCGGGTTGAGCGTATCCATACAACGCACACCGGTTTCGAGGAGCTTAAACGGACGTGGTTTTTCTTTAAAGGCACCTACCGCAACTTTTACCGGCCATTTCTGAACCATCGTCAGTTCGGTTTCGTTGCCATCATCGTCGGTTACCACTGCTATTTTATGGTCAACAGTGTACTCACCTTCGCCTGCAATCTCTTTAATTTTAAATGTTCCTTCCATTTTAAAAGGAACCATAATTTTATGAGGCTGATCGTTTTCGTTTACTTCACCCAGCCAGTTGCCGGCCTGAACCTCATCGCCCACTTTGGCTATGGGCTTAAATTCCCATTTCTTTTCCCTGTTCAGCGGATCGGTGTAGTCACCGCGTTTCAGGAAAATGCCTTCCATTTTGTCGAGGTCGTTTTGCAGCCCGTCATAATTACGGGAAAGGATTCCCGGGCCGAGTGTTACCTCGAGCATGTGGCCTTCAAAATCGACGGTTGACCCGGGTTTTAAGCCACGGGTACTTTCAAATACCTGTACATAGGCAATTTTACCCATCACTTTAATAACCTCGGCCATTAATCGTTCTTCAGCCAGGGCAATGAAACAAATTTCATTCTGGGCTACCGGCCCGTCAACTTCTACCATAACGAGGTTGGCTACGATACCAACCACTTTACCTGTTGTCTTATTTTCTTTTTCCATAGGTTATTGCGAATTCTTCAGGAAATTCAAAATTGGATTGTAATTCTTCTAACAATTGATTAAATATCTGCTGACCTTTTTCTTTATCGAGCTTGAACCAGCGCTCCACCACAAAAACTTTCTGTACAAAAGCCAGGATTCTTTCAATGGTGAAATAGTCGAAAAAGGTAATTTCGTCTAAAAAGTTCCATAAATGATTGTCGATGCGCAGTTCACGATCCAGGATATTATCAATTTCAAAAATCTGGATGATGTTTTCAATATCGTTTACTTCATTGGAAAGTCCAAAATCGCGCGAGCGGCTTTTTCGTAAAGCCTGCGTAATTTCATCGTCACCAATAAGGGCATCTTCAAAAGGAATATCGTGTTTCCGCCCGTTGAGCGCAAGCATAATATTTCCCATGGTTTGCTTATAGTCCGCAAACCTTGCCATAAAATCATTGCCCGAATTTCTCAGCGTGTTGTACCAGCCTTCGGTCAGAAAACGGATAGCTTTGGCTTTCGGAAATTCTTCGTCATCGTTAAAATAGTTTTCAATAAATTCGACCAGGTAAGTCGGAAACCCGGAGGTGTCGAGCAATTCCTGCTGCTTTTTATCGACAAACTGCTCCAGTACTTCCCGTGAAAAATTTCCACGTTCATCCCAATCAAATTCCGGCTCATAAATAAGATTCAGCAGGTTCTCATGATCGAACGGAAAGTAAAACAACCGCACCAGCCAAAAATCGGCAGGATGCAATTCTTCCTTCAGATCATCACGCAATTCTGCTGATGAATATTGCATTTTTTTATCATCAGGAATCAAATCAGGTAATCCGGCTACGAGATAATAATAGTTTCGTTGATTCATTTTTCCTCCTCAAAAAGAACTTGGCTGGTTTTTGGTCTCAGGTAACTCTTCAGAAAGTTGGTAAAATCATCGTCGGTAAAACTGATGATATAACTGCCATCGGAAGGTCCGATTTTAAAACCGGATTTCATATTTTTTGTGAAAGTAACTTCCAGCCCTTTGTTCAACTCGGTGGCCAGGTTATTCCGGAAATAGCTTTCCAGTTGCTCACGATTCGATTCGGGCAGGATTACTTTCAAATCGAAATCTTCTTTTTCCACCCAACCTTTTACTATTTCGGAAATCAAAGTTTTCAGGTATTCTGTATCCGAAAAAAGTTCTTTTACCGAAGGCTGAAGTACTTTCATTGTAACCAATGTAGTAATTTCCTGCTTCATGGCAGAAACTGCCTGGTTGGCAGTCATTTTAATTTCCGAATCCACCTGTTTTTTAAGCTCCTCCGATTTTTCACTGGCTTCTTCCACAATCCGGTCGGCCTCTTTTTGCGCATCTTTTTTGATCTGTTCAGCGTCTTTATGAGCTTCTTTCAAAATGGCATCAGCTTCCTCCCGGGCCTTTTCCACTCCTTCGTTGTAGATGGTTTCAGTTAACTGTTGAATTTTTGAATCCATATATTCCTGTTGTTTAAATATTCATTATTGCTGGTTCATATCTGACGGATCGAAATAAAAAAGATGAACTTCTGTTTCGTTCCAAATTGAGAAGCGTAAATGTAGTAACAAGATTTTAATATGACAGAACGAAAATCATCTATTTTTGTGGTTTTATGTCGCAGAATATGTTTTCAAAATTTGAGGATTTTTTTTTTCAAAACACATCGAACCATTTATTCAGTTGTTCAAAGAATATCAATCAAATTTGGAAATCAGCTTATTAAAATGACTCTGAATTATGAAATCAGGAGGAATAAAACCGGGATTTAATGAACAGGCATAAAAAGCGGGTTTCTTAATATTGGGTTAACGTTGGGTATTTATAAAGAAAAAGTGTAAAAAAATTCAACACCCTGTGAGCATTTATTCGACATAAAAAAAGATGAAACCACTGTTTTGTTGATGCGACCAATTAATTTCTTCCTTTTAATCCGTTCATAAATTATCAGGCCGGTATTACAGAAAAAAAGCAGGTTGTCACTTTTGGTTTTTGAATTTATTCCATTCTCAACTCATTCACCAGGTTTTTTTTGCGCAGTGAGAACCAGCTCAGGCCGGCAATCCAGATAACTCCGTTTAAAAGAATGAGTGCAACAACCAGTGCCACAGTGGTAATCGAAGCATCGGAGCTGGCAGACAGAAATGCCGGAAGTGTGGCAACAACGGCTGTCAGAAAACCGATTAAAACACCGGCAAGTAAAAGCAAACTGTATTCGCGAAACAACAATCCGAAAAGCTGCCGGGTTTGAAAACCGATGGCCTGCATCAGCCCGATTTCGCGGCGGCGCTCGAGAATAGTCCGTGCCAGAATAACTGCCAGCCCGATGGTGCCGAGAATTAAACCGAGTGCACCCATAGCGAGAAAAATACTCAGATACGTATTGGTAACCGAATAAAATTCGACCAGCCGTTTGGCAGTCGATTCCATCTGCCATCCATAATCGCGGAAAACCGATTGAAGTTCTTCTGAAATCTGCTCCTGCTCTTCCGAAGGAGCGTCAATCAGAAAAACATACGATCCGCTGTTGCTCGGGAAATTTTCCAGAAAGTGCCCGTTCGAAATAATCACATACCCCTGGAAAACCGAAGGCGTAGTTCCGGCAATCAGTTTTAAGCGGAGTGTATCACCTTTTTCGTTTTGATACAACAACTCATCGCCCACTTTTTTGCCAAGTCCCCACTGAATAACGGTCTGGTCGGCAATGGCCGGAATGGAGCCGTCGTCGAATTTTTGGTTCAGCGCCATCCACGGATCCTGATCTTCCAGGAAATCCATCCGGCTGGCAAATGAAAATCGCCCGCTTAAACTTTCCGGATCGACACCCAAAACAGCAGGCTGCGAAATCCGGTTCAGGTTGAGGCAACTGGCATCGTCGCCTTCTACCTGGCGAAACTGCACGGCAGAAAAATCTTCATAAATTCCTTCTTCGGCGCGTTTTTCATCATTGTTTAAATTGTAAAGCACCGGCATGGTCGTTTCAGCAAAAAAGGCAAATCCACCTGTACCGCTGGATTTGTCTTCGGCGCTGGTAAGCAAATCGAGTTTGTTCGATCCGGTGGAAACCACCAAAAAAGTTCCCAGCGCAAACAAAATCACTACGGTAAGCGACCGGCCGGTATTGCGGGTCAGGTTTAAACGGGCCAATCTGCTAAACTGCATTTCATGAAATTTTGCGGCCTCAGTTTTAACAAGCATTTTCCTGAAAACCATCAAAAACCCAATCAGCAGCAAACCGCCCGACAAAAAGAACATCGACGTATTTAAATCTCCCGGTTTTATTAGCTGCATAAAAAATATAACTGCCGGAACCAAAAGGCTCAAAAGCATGATTCCATCGAGAAGCAGCCGCATATTTTTTTTCAGACCGGTTCCGCTGCGTTTTTGCAATTCAGCAGTCTTTTGTTTCTGATAACGCCTTAAAGAAATAAAAATGGCGCCCAAAGAAACAACCACACTAATTACCAGCCCAAGAATCAGGGTAAACGGATAAATTTGAATTAAAAGTACGTCGGTACGTACGATTTCAAACCAAAGCGTATTCAGAATGCGGAACACCGCAGAAGTGTATACAACAGAAAGCACCAGTCCGAACAAGGCACCAACAAGAGCAATAACCAGTCCCTCGAGCAGGAAAAAACTGCGAACCTGTTTTTGTTTGAACCCCAGCGAATCGAGCACACCCACTTCGGATGAACGTGTTTCAAGGTTAAAACGAAAAAGCAGGGCGGTTAAAATAATTCCGGCAGCGAGCAGAAAAAAACTAAGGCCGAGGAAAAGCCCGCTGAAATCGGTTCCGTTCCGGGCGGCTTCAAGTCCCTGCTCGCGAACTGGTTCTGTCGCCATTCCCAAATCGCCGGGCTGAATATTTTCGGCGAAAGCGGTCTGGAACTTATCAACATCAAAAACATCCTCAGAATAACGAACGGCAGTGTATACGCCAAACCGGTTTTTCCAAAGTTCAAGCGCTTTATCGAGGGTTATATAAGCTTTTGGCGTACCTTTCCAATCATCCCAATAGGCTTCATCCTTATCACGGATGGCATCCATATCGATGGGAACACCCGCTTCCCACTCGCGGCAATGTCCGGCATCCGAAAGGCCCGGCAAATAGGGCATCAGAGTGGAATCTGCCCACTGCTCATTCATGGGCACAATCTCTTTCAAAACAAAAACGGCTTCCTTGTTCAGCAACTCACGAAGCGGCCCGATTTCAAAATATTTCAACCGGACAGAATCGCCAACTGCCACGTTTAAATCATCAGCCGCCCACTGATTCAGTATAATTTCATTGTCGGCAAGCCCGCTGCCTTTCAGCGACGAAACAAAAGAGTAAGGAATTTCATCGCCGGTTTTTATGCGTTCAATGGAATTGATAAAATAGGTTATCAGCGGTTTGGCTCCCGGAAGTTGCTCCAGAGTTTCGGCCACTTTTGGTTCCATAAAAACCCGGTCGGTTGAAACTTCCACTTCGCCGGTGGCAGCTATGTTTTTAAGTGAAAGGCTTGCATCTTCCGGTTGCAATGATTGATCAACCGCATTTTTTATATCACCAATTTCAGATTCCGAAGAAATTAGAATATTATTTGCTTTCCCACTGAAGTCCATCAAATCGTTCAACCGGTCGATGGAAAGAAAAATATTGAAAGGTGCGGTTTGAGAATTTTTCAGGCTGAAACGCCCAAGTTCTTCACGTGTCAATACTTTTTTGATGGCAGCCCGCATTGAAACACTGGTTTCCTCGCTTGAAACAAACGGAGCATTCTGCGGCATGAGGCTGGCTTTTTTAACGCGCACCAGCAGGTTATCGCCTGCCTCCACCTGCAATCTTTCAGCAAGGTTTTGGCTGATGGCAATTTCGCTTCTGCCAAAATGGTTGAAAACCGTATCGCGGGCAATTTTGCTGAACCCGGAATCAACCCCGATTATCTGAACCCTGTTGGCGCGGTTTTCACCACCGCCGGAAACAGCCACTCCTTCGAGCAAAAGAACCGGTGAGGCCTGAATTCCCGAATTCGCTTTTTCTATTTCAGAAGCCATTTCCTGCCTTATGTAGCGCTCTTTTACGGCTGCCATGTGAGTGGTTTCGCCCAGCCGGTAAAAAGTGGACTGCTCGAGGCTGTAGCGCACTGAATCGCCAATAATCAGCGAACCTGTCAACACCATTGTGCTGATAGCCACTCCCAAAGCAACCAGGATATTTGCTTTCAGGTAATGAAGAAATGATTTCAGGATGTATTTAAATCTGGTCATAACTCTGAACTTCGCCGAAAGAGCGTATTAAACAAGTTTTCCGTTTTTCAAATGATATTTTTTGGACATTCGGTCCGCAATGGCTGCTGCGTGGGTTACTGTTATCAAAGTAACCCCCTCGTCTTCACTCAGTTTTATCAGCAAATCGGTAAGCGCATTGGCATTTTCTTCGTCTAAGGCACCGGTCGGTTCGTCGGCCAGCAGCAACTCCGGCTTGTTTACAAGCGCCCTGACAACTGCCGTACGCTGGCACTCACCTCCCGATAGCTGCGATGGCTTTTGATTGCGCTGTTCCCAAATTCCCACTTTTTTAACCAGGTGTTCGGCCCACTCTTTTTGTTCATTCTGAATGTTTTTTCCCTGCGGCAACAAAGGCAGCAGCACATTCTCCATCAACGTCAGTTGCGGCAAAAGATGGTGCATCTGAAAAATAAATCCCAGGTGTTGGTTACGGAATTCGGCCAGTTCAGTTTTTGAATAGCCGGTGGTGTCTTTCGCGTTGAACAAAATTTTGCCCTCCTCGGGTGAATCGAGCATTCCCACCAGGTTTAACAGGGTGGTTTTTCCCGAGCCGCTTGGCCCGACAATGGCAACGCGGGCGCCTTTTTCCAATTCAAAATTCAGATCTTTTAAAACCGGCCGGTAACTGTGGCTTCCCGGCTGGCCGTATCCTTTGGTAATATTTTGCAGTTGTAGTAGCATAGTTTCTGTTACCCTGAGCGTAGTCGAAGGGTGTTATTTAATAAGACTTTCGTATAAAGTTATAATTTCTTTGGCATGGTTGTGAATATTGAACTTTTCTTTTGTACCGTTATATCCGTCAATACTCAGTTTTTCCAGCTTTTCGGGATTATTTAGAAGCCCGGCCCAGGCTTCACTCAGTTTTTCGGGGGAATTGGGCGAATAAGTAATTCCGCCTCCCGACAGTTCCACAATTTCGGGGAAAGCCCCCAACGCTGGTTGAACCACCGGCACTCCCGATGCCATCGACTCGAGCAGGTACATTCCAAAAGCCTCTCCCATACGTACCGGCACACTCACCATTGAAACTTTTTTAAAGAAATCATGAATTCCTTCGTCACCAAAATCAGGGAGTATCTCAAATTGGTGCAAGAGGCCATTTTGTTTCAGTTTATGTTTTTGTACTTTAATGAATTTCGAATCGTCGCCTGTAGAACCACCGGTAGCCACCAGTTTTACGTCTTCAAAACCCGGTTTCTTTTTCAAACCGATGAATGCATCCACTACAATGTCGAAACCATTTTCAAGACACATTCTTGAGATGTAACCTACATTGCGGGATTTCTCTTTTATTGAAATAAACCGGTAATCTTCGTAATCTACACCGAGGTAAAATGTTTGTACTTTCTCCGGCGGCAACGCCATCTTCTCTTTCATTACATCAGCATAGAAATTGCTCACGGCCACAAGCATATCCACATCTTCGGCCCGGGTATGCATTAGTTTCCAGATTTTATCCTGAATGGCAGGGTCCATTACATCCACCCAAACATCCTCATCCTGCAATGAACACAGCACCGGCACATCAATTTTTTCTTTCAATCGTTTGGCGAGTCCGAGCAGCAGCGCATTCGAAAGATGAATGACATCGGGTTTGCAGTGTTCGGCAATCCAGTTTACCATGTTTTCCAGTTCTTCCTTCTGTTCACCCTGTTCACCCAGCAGCATCGAAATGGTCATGTCTTCCAAACCTTTTGCCCGGGTGGAACCGGCCATCGATGCAGCCAGTTTCATCATGGGTTTGGAGTTGAGCATGCGATCGAACCATTTGGGGGCTTTCCTGAAAATGGGATAAACCTGTTTCAGGTAAGTACTGATGGCGCCGTAGAAAATAGGAATGTCCGAGATATCGTGCTCGTCGGCAAACAGCGGCAGATACATGGGGACTTTCACCACCTGATGCCCCTGATTGCGCAATGCTTCCACGTATTTACTGTCGCGCAGGCAGTTGCCGCAATAAAAACTTCCGCCCGAACCTGGAATGATTTGAATGATGTTCATAAAATAGAAGGCCCCCTCCGACTCTCCGCCAGCTCGCGAAGAGAGAAAGAGCGAATTAATTATAATTAGTACTCAATATTTCAATAAACCTGCCCTGTTCTCCTGT